>JAIRVJ010000022.1 GCA_031253955.1 Burkholderiaceae bacterium
TGGATCAGCAAGACAATTTCGTAATGACGCATTCAAACTCCTTATGGATAAAAAAACAGCCGCCCCGGCGTCAGCGGGTGCGGCAAGGGAACCGGGAATTATAGCCGGTCAGGCTATCAGCCCGGCTTATCTCATTTTCGCCAGCCGGTCACGGGCGGCGGTTGCGGCCTCGGACTGGGGATAGGACTTGACCAGTTGTTGCAGCGTCGCGCGAGCGGCTTTTTGGTCCTTGAGTTCAACCTGGCAATTGGCAATCGACAACAGTGCCTCGGGCGCTTTTTCGTGCTGGGGCGCGACGGTGACCAGCGAGCGGAAATTGCTGATCGCCTCCTTGTAATTGCGCGTGGCGTATTGCGCGTTGCCCAGCCAGAACAGCGCGGCAGGCGCCAAGGCGCTGCGCGGATTCCGCTTGATGAAGCTGGCAAAGCCGGTTTGCGCCGCCGTGAAATTGCCGCCCCGGAACTGGGTCAGCGCCGCGTCGTAATCGCGCTGCTCGCGCGGCGGATTGGCTGGCGGAGAAACCGCCATAGCCGGATTGGCGCCTGGTCCGTCATCTTGCGGCGGAGAATCGGCATCGCCGCCCAGCGCCGCTGAAGCGCCGTTTTGCGGCGCGCCGGACTGCGATGGATTAGCCTGTTGCTTTTGCAGATCAGACACCTGTTGCGCCAACTGCTCATTCTGGCCGCGCTCGCGCGCCAAATCAGCCTTGAGACTGTCGATTTGCTGCTGCAAATCCACCAGGCTCCGGCGCAACTGGGCGTTGTCATCGATCAGCCTGTTTTGCGACAACACGACCTGATCGACGCGCTTGCGCAAATCCAGAATGGCCTGCCGCGCCTGATCGTCGCCGAACAGGTCGGCGCGCGCGCTTACGCCCGCACCCAGCGCGGCAGCGGCCACCAGCCCCAGTACGCTGGCGCGCAACGCCGATACAGGCGCAAACCGGAAACCGCCGGTCTTGAATATCAATATCGGCATCCTGACCGCTTAACGGTAGCGGAAATCGACGCGGCGGTTCTTGGCATACGCCGCTTCGTTATGGCCCGGATCGGCGGGCTTTTCCGCGCCAAAGCTCACCGACTCGATCTGACCGCTGGACGCGCCGCCCAGCACCAGAACGCGTTGCACCGCCTCGGCGCGCCTTTGGCCCAGCGCCAGGTTGTATTCGCGGCTGCCGCGCTCGTCGGTGTTGCCCTCCAGCGTCACATGGCTGGCGGCGTGCGATTGCAGATAGCGCGCATGTTCGGCGATCAAGCCCTGGAATTCAGGCTTGATGGCGAAACTGTCGAAGTCGAAATAAACCACACGGCCCACACTGGCCGCCGGGCCGGAGAGGTTATTGCCGTTGACGCCGCCGGTCTGCCCGGCCGGTTGCGCCTGCTGCTGGCCGCTGTTGGCGTTGGCGGGCGGCGCGCTGAGTTTGGGCGTCGAGGAACAGCCCGCCAGCGCTGCCGCCAGTGCCGCGAAAGCGGCGTAGTGGATGAAACGAGATTTGATAGTCATGGAAAACTCCTGCAATAAAAATGGAAATGCGTTATGGGCAAACCCAAACGCTCTAAGCATAACCTTTAACTTGACTGCGGTTTCAGCGCTGATACGGCCCCCACGCCGGTTCACGGACATCACCCGCAGGCGCCGCTAAACCAACTCTGGTTTGACCGTCAAGGGTAGTGGTCATCAGCGCCCCCTGCCCGCCTTGCTTGGTAGCATAAACGATTAAACGGCTGTTGGGCGCGAAGCTTGGACTGGCGTCATCGCTGGTATCGGTTAAAGCGCTAACTTGACTTGAGGACAAATCCATCAACTGCAACCGGTAGCTGCCGCCGCTGCGCGCAATGTAAGCCATCCAGCGCCCATCCGGGCTGAGCGCGGGCGAGACGTTGTAGTTGCCCTCGAACGTCACCCGCTGCGCGCTGCCGCCGCCTGCGGGCATACGGTAAATCTGAGGCGCGCCGCCGCGATCGCTGACGAAGTAGATTTGCTGGCCGTTGGACGAAAAGCGCGGCTCGGTGTCTATGCTTTCCGATTGCGTAATGCGCCGCAGCGACCCGCCGCTGGCGCTAATCAGATAAAGCTGCGAGCCGCCGACCAGCGACAACGTAACGGCCAGCGTGCGCCCATCGGGCGACCAGGCCGGGGCGCTGTTGGAGCCTCTGAAGTTGGCCAGCAGCCGCCGCTGACCGGAGGTCACGTCCTGTACATAAATCACGGGTTTGCGCGCCTCAAACGAGACATAGGCGATGCTGCGTCCGTCGGGCGACCACGCTGGCGAAATGATGGATTCGGGACTGGAAAACGCCGACTGCGCGTTTTCGCCATCGGCGTCGGCCACCCACAGCGCGTAATGGCCGCCGCTGCGCGTGACGTAGGCCAGACGGGTCGAAAACACGCCCTTTTCGCCGGTGAGCTTTTGGTAAATGTAGTCGGCGATCTTGTGCGCTCCCAGCCGCAAGTCGGTTTGCGGCACCACATAGTTTTGCCCGCCCAAGTCAGCATCCTTGACCATATCCCACAGGCGAAAGCGCATGTCGTAACGGTTGCTGGCAACCGGTTGCACACTGCCCGCAGCCAGCGAATCGGCCCCAAGCTGACGCCATGCGGGCACATCCGGGCGTCTGGTTTCGTCCATCGCCAGCGCCGCGTTGTCCGGCGCAACCACGCGAAATTGTCCGCTGCGCGCCAAGTCCGCGCCAACGATCTGGCTGATGTGCTGCGGCAAACCCGCCTCGCCCCGGAATGGCGCGATGGCAATGGGCAACTGCGTTGTGCCCACGCCCGCGATGTCAACCCGGAACTGCGCCAGCGCGGGCAGCGGCAGCAGCAGCAACGGCGCGGCCAGCAATTTGCGGCGATCCATACGGGCCGCAGGAAAGGAGTGGGGAAATGGAGAGTTCGTCATGCCGGGTAAATCACTTTCGCTATTTTAATTGCCCCGTTCCCCAAACCGCATCGACGTCAAACAGTCAGGGTACCATGCGCCGCATGGCGCAGACCTTTCTTTGGCACGATTACGAAACATTCGGCGTACAACCGCGCCGCGACCGTCCGGCGCAGTTCGCCGCGATTCGCACCGACGCGCAGTTGAACCCAACCGGCGCGCCGCTGGTGCTGTATTGCCAGCCCGCGCTCGACGCGCTGCCCGACCCGCAAAGCTGCCTGATCACCGGCATCACGCCGCAGGAATGCGCCGCCAAGGGCGTGCCCGAACACATTTTTGCCGACCGTATCGCGCAGGCGCTCGGCGAACCGGGCACGGTCGGGGTGGGCTACAACTCGATCCGCTTCGACGACGAGGTGACGCGCTTTCTGTTCTGGCGCAACCTGATCGACCCCTACGCCCGCGAGTGGCAAAACGATTGTGGCCGCTGGGACTTGCTGGACGTGGCGCGCTGCACCCACGCGCTGCGGCCCGGCGGCATCGAATGGCCGTTGGGCGAAGACGGCCTGCCCAGCTTCAAGCTGGAAAAGCTGACCGCCGCCAACGGCCTGGCGCACGAACACGCGCACGACGCGCTGTCCGACGTGCAGGCCACCCTCGCGCTGGCGCGCCTGATCCGCGCCCGGCAGCCACGCCTGTTCGATTTCTGCCTGTCGCTGCGCGACAAACACCGCGTGGCGCGCGAGCTGGGCCTGCCCGCCTCGATCCGCGAAGCGCGGCCCTTTTTGCATGTCAGTGGCCGGTTTGGCGCGGCGCGCGGTTGTCTGGCGGTGATGGCGCCGCTGGCGATGCACCCGGTCAACAAAAACGAACTGCTGGCCTGGGACTTGTCCGCCGATCCAGCGGAACTGGCCGACCTAAAACCCGACGCGGCGCGCGCGCGCCTGTTCACCCCCGCCGCCGATTTGCCTGAAGGCGTCACCCGCCTGCCGGTCAAAGGCGTGCATCTGAACAAATCGCCCATCGTCATCAGCAGCATCAAAACGCTGGACGCCGCGCAAGCCGCGCGCTGGCAAATCGACTTGGGCGCAGCCGAGCGCCATTTGCAGCGCCTGCGCGCCCTGCCCGACTTGAGCGCACTGTGGGCCGAGGTTTACAAGCGCCCCGATGCAGCGGCGCAAACCGATGTCGATGAAGACCTGTACGGCGGCTTTGTCGGCGACGCCGACCGGCGGCGGCTGGCGCAGATCAAGCGCCTGAACCCGCGTGAACTGGCGCTGTCGAAAACCGGCTT
>JAIRVJ010000151.1 GCA_031253955.1 Burkholderiaceae bacterium
CACGTCCACCCCAAGCCGCCGCGCCACCTTGAGCAACACGGAAACCAGCACACTGCAAACGGCGCTGAACAAAACGAATAGCATCGCGGGAAATTCGGGGCGAAGTAAAAACCTGCGGGTGACCTTGCCCCTGAAATCCGTATCCCATAGCCAAGTTCATGAATTGGCTTGCCTTGGTTGATTGGCAAGCCAGTTTTGCTCGAACTGCACCGGACTGACGCAGGCCAGCGTCCAATGCACTCGAGTATGGTTGTACCGCAGCAGCCTCGCAATGGTTTCGTCCTTGGCCTGGCGTCTGGTTTTGAAGTGTTGCCCATGCTATCGCTCGGCCTTCAATGATCCAAACAAACTCTGGCTGCACGCGTTGTCCCGTCAATTGCCCTTGCCGCTCATGGAACTGGTGATGCCGTACTCGTTGAGCACACCCCTGAAGCCGTCACTGGCGTATGGGCTGCCTCGGTCACTGTGAAAGATCAATTCTGCTAGCCCGTCAGGATGACGCTGGAAGCACGCCATCGGCACGGCCTCGATCAGGATCTGGCGCGTCATGTCCTGGCGCAGCGACCAGCCCACTGTCGGACGGCTGAACAGGTCGATTGCCACCGCCAGAAACAGCCAGCCCTCCTCGGTGGCAATGCAGGTCATGTCGCCGGCCCATACCTTGCCGGGCTGCGCTTTGGCAAAGTACGACCTCGCCTTTTCCAATATGTCGCACTCCATCTTCACGCGCGGGAGCTCCGCCCTCAGCCGGCTAATCTCCATGTGCTGGACGCTGACTGCCTTGCTGTCGGCTCCGCTGAGTTTGCCTTGGCGTTGCGCCTTGACCCGGTTACACAGGGTCTGATCAACCACGCCAAGCGTGTGCGCGGGCGCCGCAATGCTCTGCCCGCCTTCCACCAGCGGCACCGCCTCCTGCCTGAATTGGAACGTGTCACGTGCCCTTGCCATCTTCGTCATCTGCACTTTCCTTGCTTGCATTGAAACACTCAGCAAGGGATACGTTTTCCAAGGGCAAGGTCACTTCACCGCTAGAGCATTTTTGATCCAGTTGATGACACTTTTTCTTTCAGGGGTAAGGGGAAGAAAGCCACCGGTTGTAGGGGCGAAAAATCTTTCGCCCCTGCAAGGCAGTGCCTGCCACGAATAGAAGTGTCAATACTTGACTCAAAACCGCTCTAATTGGTCTCAATCGTGCTTTTCATGCTCATCGGCGGCGGCTTCGATGAGGCGGGCCAGCGCCTCGTGCCCCGCACGGCGGGCGTGGTCGGCGGCGGTGAGGCCCTCGCGGTCGGCGCGGCGGGTGTCGGCGCCGGCCTGGAGCAGCAGGGTCGCCAGGGTGGCGTCGCTGTGCCGGGCGGCCAGCATCAGGGCGGTGCGGCCTTGGGCGTCGGTGGCGTTGGGCGATGCGCCGGCTGCCAGGGCCTGGCGCATCGCTTCCCGATCGCCGGCGGCGGCGGCGGCTAGCAGGCGCTGCGCTGGCGGCATGGGTGGCGCGGATGCGGCGCCGGCGCGAATGCCGCCGGAAATGGTCAGCCTCTCGCGCTGTTCTTCATCCGGCGCGGAGAGGTGGTCGGCGCGGGCGCCGGCGGACTGGGTACGGGCAAGCGGCGGCGCGGGGGCCGCGGCGGGTGGCGCTAGCTGTATGGGCGGCGCAGCGGCGGTGATTGGCTCCCTATAGGCATTGCCGGTTGCGGCGGGCATTTGTGGCGCTGGCGGCGCGGCGGCGGGCGTGATGACCCCGGTGGCGGAGGTTTTTTGCGCGTTGCCTACCGCGCCAGCCGGGGCAGTTTCAGCGGCTTGGGTGGGTTGCGCTTCAGCGGATTTTTCTTCGGCGGGCTGCTTTACAACAAGCTGTTGTCCAAGTTCGGCTTTCCCCGATTCGGTTTCGCGCGCGGCGGCTGGAGAAGCGGCGGGCGCGGCGCGGTCGAGCAAAAGTTTGTCTGACGTGCCAGCCGGGTGCGTTTCCGCGCTGGGCGCGCGCTGCGCCGGGGCGGTTTTTGTTTCGGCCTGCGTCTCTCGGGCGCGCGGCCCGTACCCGGCTTTTTCCTGTCCAGTTTCGTGTGCGGCGGCAGCGGACGCGGGCAGCGCGGGTTGTGGGAGCGCGGCGTTCTGGTTGGCTAAAGGAGGCGGCGGCGGGACTGGTTCAGCGGCTGGTGGCGGCGGCGCGGCGGCGGCGGAACTTGGCGTTGCGGGCGTGGCGGGCGTTACAGGTGTTACGACCGGCGCAGCCGAGCGCCCAAGGGCCAAATCACGCTCCTCGCTGGGGCCGCGGCCAAGCTGCAACGCCAGCAGACCGGCCAGGGCGAGCACGGCGACACCGGCCGTGGCGGAGACGAGCCAGCGCCGGTCGTTGGCGGCTTCGGCGAGGCGGACGGGTGGCGGCGATTTAAAAGGAAAATCGGCTACAGCCCTTTTATCACCTTGACTAACAGCTATGTTTTCAGGATCATTATGGCCGTTTGCCGATTCCTGCCCGGCGGTTTGGGCGCGCTGGCCCGCCAGCGCGCGCGCTTGCGCGAGGACGGCGGCGCGCAATGCGGGATTCGGCGCGGCGCCTTCGAGCGCGCTGGCTTCGCGGTAGCGGGCGGCCAGATCGTCGCCGTTGCGCGGGGGCGATTCGTGGTGCTCGCTCATGTCATGTCCTCCAAGGCGCGGCGCAGTGCGGCGCGGGCGTAACGCAGACGGCTTTTGGCCGTTTGCGCACCGACGCCAGTGGCAGCGGCGATCTCAAGCACGCTCATTTCGCCTTCGGCCTGCAACAAAAAAGCGTCGCGCTGCACGAGCGGCAAGGCGTCCAGCGCGGCCAGTAGTTGCGCGGCCTGCTGGCGGTTTTCGATGCGGCGCACGGGGCCGAAGCCGGAGGGCGCGGCCAGCGTGTCGGCCACGGTGCGCTCGCCATCTTCCAGCGGTTCGTCCAGACTGACGCTGGGGCGCGCGGCGCGCAGATGGTCGATCACCCGGTTGCGCGCCAGTGTGAACAACCAAGTGGTAAAGCGCGCCACCGGCCTGCCAGGCGCGCCGGCGCGCGGCTGGTAGCCGCTGGCGTGCCCGGCCACGCGCAGCCACACGTCCTGCGCCAGATCGTCGGTGGCGGCGGAATCGCCCACGCTACGGAAGATGTAGCGCCAAAGGCGCATCTGGTGGCGGTCGTACAGCGTTTCAAAGGCGCTGGCCGAACCTGCGGCATAGGCAAGCATGAGCTGTTCGTCGGCAGTGGCGGGCGGCAGGGCCATGCGCCAGATTATGGGCGTTGGACGTTGAGCGTTTTGCGTTTGGCGTGGATATGCGTGGTTTTCACCCTCAACGCAAAACGCTCAACCTGCTTTCAGTCCGGGTCGGGCACGTAGCGGCTGTCCGTGGATTCTGGAAACGGCGCGGGGCGTGGCGCAGGGCGATAAGGCGCGGTCATCACGCCCATTGCCACCAGGTTGGCGCGGCTGTCGTAGCGGATGGTGACGATTTCGTCCGGGCGCACGGTGCGGCGCTCGAATTCGGTGTGGCTGGCCCACGCGCTTTCGCGCGCGCCGTGGCCGGTGCCCAGACGGGGCGCGGCGGGCTGGCTGCCGAGGGCGCGGTTTTCCATTTGGGCGTCAGCGGCGGCGCCAGTGCGTGCGGATGGTTGAGCCAAACGGTCTGATCTTCCCTCACGCGCAGCATCGGCGGGCGGCGCCAGCGCAACCGGCGGCGGCTCCGGCGCTTTCTCGCGGAACACCGCCAGGCCGATCACGCCCACATTGTCGGGCCTGCCGGTGCGCGCGGCATACGAGTTGGGCAGCGCGGTGAAGTTGAATGCCGCCACCTCCAAATCGCTCTTGCGCCAGCCGGTGATTTGCGCGCTCTGCCAGGGCGAGAGCACGTAGCCCGTCTGCTCCCAGCCAGCGGTCTCGCCGCTGATGACGTTGACGCCGTCCACCGACATCACCCCCAGCACGCGCGCGCCCGTGGCGTTGCGCACCGCAATCGCATAGCGCGCGCCGGGCCGCCCTTCAACCCACCATTGGCCTTTGTGCCCATACACCGGCAGCCGCGCGCCGCTGTCGCGGTCGATCACGTCCACATCCACCAGCCGCCCCACGGCCTGCGCGGGCGCGGCGCTCATCAGGCCGGCAGCGGCCAGGGTGATGGCGGAAAGAAGGAAAGAAAACGGCTGGGTCATTTCAGTGGCTCCAAAGAAGTGGTTGGAACGCACTGAAACGATGCCGGGCGTGGAAAGGGGTTAAAAGGGTCGGGCGGCTAGCAACGAGCGTGCAGGCGCAGCTTCTTCTTCCTCTCCCGTTGTTTCTACTCCTTGCGCAAGGCAGCCACCTTGGCCGCCCGCGCGGGGGGCGCGCTTGGCCGAGCGCCTCTGAAAGTTTGCAGCATATATAGTGTGTAAGGGCGAAAAATTTTTAACCCGGCAGCGCCTCATTCGAGGCGTCACGCTCTTTCATTGCTGGGGTGGGCGAAAGATTTTTCGCCCCTACAAGCGGCGGCTTGCTTCCCACAGTCCCCAATACGGTTCAGTGATGCGCATGACCCCATGATTTCGTCATTCCCGCGCAGGCGGAAAGTTGGCATTCGTGCGGTTTTGCTCCTTTTTCCACTTATCTCTCTACAACGGGCGGCCACTGCCGCGCCCCGTGCAGCACGCGAAGAATGCGCGCCAGATCGTCGGTCAGGTCGTAAATCAGGATGTAGTTTTGATGGACTACCAGCTCACGGGTGCCGGCGACACGGCCACGGCGACCAAGGCGAGGATGCTCCAAGAGCGCCGCCGCCTTGCGCTCGAATAGCTGATCCATGGCAAGCGCGGCGGCGGGATTATCCCGCTCGATGTATTCCCGAATTTCTCTGCGGTCACGGCGGGCAGAGGGAGCCCAAATCAGTTTCATGCGATGCCGTGCTTGCGCCTGACTTCATCGCGCCAAACGGCGGCTTCGGCTTCGATTTCTTCGGATGTGAAGAACTTGCCCGCGTTGAGTTCATCAAGCCCGACCTGCACCTGTTGCCGGAACCAGACATCATGCGCCGCCGCGTCACGCTGGCGCTGGATGAATTCGCGCATAAAGTCGCGCAGCAGCTGCGCGCCCGTGCGGTCACTGGCCTTCGCAGCCGTGGCGAATTCTTCCTTCAGGGCTTCATCGACCCTGAATGTAAAAGTGGCCTCGGTCATCAGAGAATGCCCCTTTGTGTTACACGAGTAGTGCAGGATAGCACATCGGCGTCAACGGCGAAACCGCCTTGGCCGCCTGCGCGGGAATGACGGCTTGAAATGCCTTAACTGAACCGTATTTCCCTCTCCCCCGCGAGCGGGGAAAGGAGTTCCGATTCCCTCCCCCGCCTGCGGGGGAGGGTCAGGGTGGGGGCGAGCGGCGCAAAAATGCTCTCGTTCTCGTATTCATGGCAGGCGCAGCCTTGTAGGGGCGAAAAATTTTTCGCCCAGCAGCGCCTTATTCGAGGCGCCACGCTCTTTTATTGCGGGGGGTGGGCGAAAGATTTTTCGCCCCTACAAGCGGCCGCTTCAGTGCCCAAAACTCTACAAACCACCACAAACGGCTTGACCGCCGTTCCCGCGCGGCGTAGCATCCCAAAAAATTTCAGTGCCAAACCAAAGCAATTCGGAGTCAACCATGGACAAAGATGGAAACCAACGGGCCGCAACTTCCGCCTGCGTGCGTGCGTGTTGGCCTTGCGCCTGGCGCTCCCCGCTGCGCATCTTCTCTGCCATCCTTGCCCTGTGGTTCC
>JAIRVJ010000014.1 GCA_031253955.1 Burkholderiaceae bacterium
ATGCGCTCTTGCAGCGTGCGCTTGTTGACCTGGTAGGGCAGTTCATCGACGATGATGGCCTGCCGCTGGCCCTTGTCGATGTCCTCGAAGTGGCACTTGGCGCGCATCACCACGCGCCCGCGCCCCGTGCGGTAGCCCTCGCGCACGCCTTGCATCCCGTAGATGATGCCGGCGGTCGGAAAGTCCGGCGCGGGGACGATCTCCATCAATTCTTCGATGCCGGCATCCGGCTGGCGCAGCAGATGCAGGCAGGCATCGACCACTTCGCCCAGGTTGTGCGGCGGAATGTTGGTGGCCATACCTACCGCGATGCCGCCCGATCCGTTGACCAGCAGATTGGGCAGCCGCGTGGGCAGCACCGTCGGCTCCAGTTCCTTGCCGTCGTAGTTGGGCGCCATATCGACCGTTTCCTTGTCGATATCGGCCAGCAGCTCGCCGGCGATCTTTTCCAGCCGGCATTCGGTGTAACGGTAGGCGGCGGGCGGATCGCCATCGACGGAGCCGAAGTTGCCCTGCCCGTCGATCAGCGGGTGGCGCATGGAAAAGTCCTGCGCCATGCGCACCAGCGCCTCATACGTGGCCGTATCGCCGTGCGGGTGAAAGCGCCCGAGCACATCGCCCACCACGCGCGCGCACTTCACGTAAGGCCGGTTCCAGAAGTTACTGGCCTCGTGCATCGAATAGAACACGCGCCGGTGCACGGGCTTCAAGCCATCGCGCGCATCGGGCAGCGCCCGCCCGACGATCACGCTCATGGCGTAATCCAGGTAGCTTCGCCGCATCTCCTCTTCCAGGCTGATCGGGAGCGTTTCTTTGGCGAAAGACGACATATCTGAACTACTTGCAGGAGCTGGGCCGTGGCCCAAGAAAAACCTGTGATTTTATGCGTATCCCCTTGTCGCGTCAACGCAACAACACGGCCTAAAAGCGATTTCGCCATATGTCTCACAGACTAGGCTGCCAGCGTTGAAGCGTCTGGTATGGCACAATCAACCCAACGTTTTCGGTGCTGGTCATTCGAAACGTCTGTTTTATCGCAGCCCGGCTGCGGCTTTCCCCTTATAAGGAGAAATCATGATCAAGTTCAACAAAGTGGCGGTCGTTCTCGCTGTGGCATCCGCAGCCAGCGCCGCCTTTGCCCAAAGCGGGTCTATCGACAACTGGCGCAACGGTCTCGGCGATCTGTACTGGAAGAACGGCACCCAGGAACTGTGCTGGCGCAACAACTTCTGGACGCCCGCCACCGCCGCGCCCGGCTGTGACGGTTCGACGCCGGTGCAATCTCCCGCTCCCGCACCGGCCGTCACTCCGGCTCCGGCTCCGACACCTGCCCCGGCGCCTGCTCCGGCTCCGGCTGCCGCCCAGAAGGTGACCTACGCCGCCGACGCCTTCTTCGACTTCGACAAAGCCGTGCTCAAGCCCGAAGGCAAGTCCAAGCTGGACGACCTGGTCGGCAAGATCAAGGGCATCAATCTCGAAGTGGTGATCGCCGTCGGCCATACCGACGCCATCGGCACGGTGGCCTACAACCAGCGCCTGTCGGTGCGCCGCGCCGAAGCCGTCAAGGCTTACCTGGTGTCCAAGGGCGTTGACAGCAACCGTGTCTATACCGAAGGCAAAGGCAAGAGCCAGCCGGTGGCCGACAACCGCACCAAGGAAGGCCGCGCCAAGAACCGCCGCGTAGAGATTGAAGTGGTCGGCACGAGCAGCGCCAAGTAAATCAGCGTTTGCCGGACAACCGGCCCGAAAAGCCTTGGGGGTGAAAGCTTCCAAGGCTTTTTCATTGAAAATCCCGGTCATGAATGCCTCGACCCCCAACGCCGATCCGGTTGAACTCGCCCGGTTTTCCTCGCTGGCCCACGGCTGGTGGGATCCGCAGGGCGAACTGGCGGCGCTGCACGCCATCAACCCGTTGCGGCTGGACTGGATCGATCGCCAGCGCCCGCTGGCCGGCTGCCGCGTGCTCGATGTAGGCTGCGGCGGCGGCATCCTGGCCGAAGCCATGGCGCGCAAAGGCGCCCAAGTGCTGGGCATTGATCTGGCCGACAAATCCCTGAAGATCGCCCAACTGCACGCGCTGGAGAGTGGAACGTCCAGTGTGACCTACCTCAACGCCGACGCCGAAACCCTGGCCCACGAGCGCGCCGGGCAGTTCGATCTCGTCACCTGCATGGAAATGCTCGAACACGTGCCCGACCCGGCTTCCGTGGTGGCTGCCTGCGCGCGGCTGCTCAAGCCGGGCGGGACGGTCTGTTTTTCCACCCTCGATCGCAACCCCAAGTCGTTCCTGTTTGCGATCGTCGGCGCCGAATACCTGCTTGGCCTCGGGCCGCGCGGCACGCACCAATACGCGCGCATGTTGCGGCCCAGCGAGCTGGCCCGGTTTGGCCGCGACGCGGGTTTGGCGCTTACGGCCAGCAGCGGGCTGGCCTACAACCCGCTGACGCGCCGCTACCGCCTGACCGATCACACCAGCGTCAACTACATGCTCGCCATGAAGCGCTCTTGAACCCGCCGGGTTCGGCCTAAAATATGAAGTTACCCGGGGCTGCATTGGTTTCGACGCGGGTTGGAATCGCAGCGGGGCATGTCGAGGTTCAGTCACCTCGTAAAACAGCTGAAACAAACTAACTGCAAACGACGAACGTTTCGCACTCGCCGCCTAAACACCGGTGAGCCTCGCAACAGCGGGCCGATGGGCTGGGCAAGGGCGGCGCAAGCCGTCCCGGCTGCGAGGGAATCCACATCGGCTGGCCGGTGTCCGGGCGCCTTGGACACGGGTGAGATTCAAGGGCGCTGGCTGTCCGGGTAGCGTGCGACTGCGCGATTCGGGCGGCGAGATCAAAACAGCTCGCTAAACATGTAGATCCCTGCGAGGAAGATTTGCGGACGCGGGTTCGACTCCCGCCAGCTCCACCAGCCAATCATCCAAGGGCGTCCGCCAACATCCGGCGGGCGCCCTTTTTCATAGGTAAATCAACGGCTTGTTGTCCAAGGTTGTCCGCCGTTATCCGCTTGAAGCCGATGCAAAACCGGGGAACAAACCGGGGAACAAACGGGGTACAGTCCACAAATCGGTGGTTTTGTTCCCCGGTTTGCCCTCATCCGGGGAGAGTCGAATGTTGACTGACCTGCAATGCAAGAACGCCACTTGCCCGCCCGACAAGAAACGTGCCCGCTTATCGGCTGGACGTGGCTTGTACCTTGAAATAAGCCCATCCGGGTCAAAACGCTGGTTTTGGAAAACCTACACCGATGGCAAAGAGGGACGCTTGGCCCTTGGCAGTTATCCGGCCTTGCGCGCGGCTGACGCCCGCAAGGCTCGCGACACGGCCAAGTTGCACAGGGCTGCCGGGATTGATCTGGTGCAGGCGCGCAAGCTGGAAAGGCTTAAGGGCCAGCGCAAAGGGGGCGACACTTTCAAAGCCGTGGCCCTGGAGTGGCACGCCAAGTAGGTTGATGATTGGAGTTGCGAACACGCCAAGCGCACCCAGCGTCAGTTGGAACGTGACCTGTTTCCCTGGCTGGGGGATCGGCCCATGTCGGCCATTGAGCCGATGGAACTGCTGGCGGTATTGCACAAGGTTGAAGAACGCGGCGCGCTGGAAACGGCGGACCGCGCCCTGATGCTGGCCCGTCAGGTGTATGACTACTGGCTGCCCACAGCCGACAAGTCGCAGCGCAACATTACCGAAGGATTGAAAAAGCGCCTCACCCCGTACCGTGGCAAGCACTTCCCGGCCATCGTGGAGCCGCTGCGCTTGGGCCAGTTGCTGCGGGCCGCGCACGCCTACAAGGGTGGCCCCATAGTGCGAACGGCGCTGCTGCTGGCGCCGATCCTGTACCAGCGCCCCGGCAACCTGCGCATGATGGAATGGGCTGAGGTCGATCTGGAAGGCGCGCTGTGGACAATCCCCAGCGCCAAGATGAAGCGCCCCAAGCAGGGCAAGGAAAACGGCGAGCCACACGCCGTGCCCATGCCGACACAGGCCGTGGCCCTGCTGCGGGAACTGCATCCGCTGACCGGCCACGGGCGTTACGTCTTTCCCGGCCAGCGTGACCATGATCGCCCCCTATCGGACAACTCGGTACGCAGCGCCTTGTACAGCTTGGGTTTCGGCAAGGAGCAAAGCTGGCACGGTTTCCGCGCCAGCGCCCGCACCATGCTGGTGGATCAGCTTGACCTTGACCCGTTGGCTATCGAGGCGAACTTGGCGCACGCCGTCAAGGACGCCAATGGGCGCAGCTACAACCGCACGCAGTACCTTGCCAAGCGGTTCCGGCAAATCCAGCAATGGGCTGACTATCTGGACCGGTTGCGCCAAGTGCGCCAAAGGGCGGACGTGATCCCGCTGCCCCGGCGCGCCGCCTGAGCGGGCCGCGCTGCCCCCTTTCCGGGCCGCCTGCGGGCGGCTTTTTCGTGCGCCAGCAGGCCCTCATCCCGGCAGGAAATCATGTTTTGGGCGGGGACGCGGGGACATATAGCAAGAAATCCAGCACTGGCAGGGCTTTCAGCCGGTTTCATAGGCGGGACAAAGGCGGGGACAAAACGGGGACAAAGCGGGGACACTTCTATATATGAAAGAAAGAAGATTCTTCATTCATATATATACAAGGCATATCACCTTCTTGCCCGCCTGCCCCCGCCCGGCCTGCCTTGCACGCTCGCGCACCTGCACGGACATGAGCGCGAAAGGGGCCTTCCCTTGGGGCCAGCAACCGGGCGCGGCGTGAGCCAAGGCATGGCCGGATCGGGCACGCCCGGCGACCCGGTGGAGCGCGCACCGCAGCGGCGCTACGGGCGACAGGGAGCAACAGGCGGCGCATTGGGCGACTTTGATCGAGGGGGGCAAGGCCGCTCGCAGAGCCTTCCGCTGGGTGCTGCCGGTGCCAGTGCCAGTGCTGAGGTCGGGGCCGGGCGGCGCGCGCCGGGGCGTGTTTGGGGCTGGGCGTTGCCTGTCAACAGGTGCGTCAAGGGGGTCATGCGGCGGCGTCAGCCCCTGTGGATAACTTTCCTGCGCGACGCCAGCGCGTCACGGTGCGCGGCTGCCTATTTTTTAAGCAACAGCATGGTCGCGCTAAGTGACTGTCACATATAGTGTTTTTACTGTTTCCCGAAAGTTGTCCACAGGCGCGGCAAACCGTCATGTCAGACAACGGGCGTTATGTTAAATAGGAGCCTGTTTTTGATCTATTTGCTCCTATTTAGGTAAATCTGCTATCATACACCATCACTACACGGAAAGGCAACCCATGAACATTGACGAATTTGACGCGGCGCTGGCCGCTCTCGGTTGGAAACAGGTCGATTTTTGCCGCATGACGGGCCTGAACCGAAACGCGCCTAGCCGCTGGCGCAATGAAGGCGTGCGCATTCCCGGCTGGGTGCCCCAGCACTTGGCGCTGCTGCTGGATATCCAGCGGCTGCACGCCCGGTACTTAGCCCCGCCCAAAGCCCGCCATGACGCACCCCTGCTGGATGAGGCCGACGAATAACATTCAGGCAACCTCTTGCCCCATGCCGCGCCAGCCCATTGCGCTTTCTGTTGTTGTAGCTACAATAACCTCATGAGAGTCACCTTCGATCCGGCCAAGCGCGCGGCAACGCTGGCCGGGCGGGGGCTGGACTTTGACGATGCCGCGCTCGTGTTTGAAGGTGTCACGCTGGAAGTCGAGGACACCCGCAGGGATTACGGTGAAAAAAGGATGATTTGCTACGGCTATCTGGCCGCTCGCATGGTGGTGGTGGGCTACACCCCGCGTGGCGCGGCTCGCCACATTTTCAGCATGAGGAAGGCCAATGAACGCGAACAAGACAAAATCGCCCCGCTCCTTGCGGTCTGATCTGGCGCGCATGGATGCGCACACGCTTGCACCACAGGAATACGATGAACTGCCCGATCTGACGGACGACATGTTGCAGCGCGCCGTCATCAACAAGGGCGGCAGACCCCTCGCCGCAGACCCGCGCCAACTGGTTTCCATTCGTTTGCCGCAAAGCGTCATCGCCCGCTGGAAAGCCACCGGATCCGGCTGGCAAACGCGCGCCGCTGGCGTGCTGATCGAGCGCGCGCCCGCCTAACCGCGATCAATTACGGCACCGCCCCACCTGTGGCATAATCGCTCTCGGCCTCGCGCTGCGGGGCTGGTGCTCGTAACACCACAATCAGAACGGTCAAGCCGCCCCGATAGAGCGGCTTTGTCATGCCCGGATTTCTGGGCAGGATGGGCAAAAGGGCAACCTGCGCCGCACGGCTTCTGACGTGTTACGAACATCCTGTCCACCTGATGCACTTCGTAACGCAAACGGTGGTTTTTCGTTGGTTCACAGGAAGGAATCAAGGCATGAATCACAAGCCAATCGCAAACGCCGAAGCCCTTCGGCACATCCAGGCGGCCCGCCCCAAACTGGCGCAGGCGCTGGCGGCCATCGACGGCGCTGCCCCCATCGCGCACAACCTGCAATTGGGCATGGGGCAGGTCATGAGCGCCAGCCGCTGCCTGAAACGCGCCATGCAAGCCAACGCCACCGGCAGCGCGGGCGTGTGCGGCGCAGGGGGGGCCTGAGCGATGAAAACCAAACAGATTGACGCTGTAGGCAGCGCCGCCGTAAGCGGCGAGGTTGATAAATTGCGTACCGCAGTGATGAATATGGATTCCTTGTCTCAACAAGGATGCGATGAAATCGCCGCCATTGCCGGCCTTGCGCTCACATGCTTTGAAACCACGGAAGGTTATCGCCGCCTGGATGATGTCGCTATAGCTCTCGGCGCCATCCGCCGCAAAGCGAACGACACGATGGACTGCATCAATGGCGAGGCCGAGGGCGTCGGTTGCAACTATGTGGACAAAGCCGAACGAGGCCGTTGGGCCGCCATGCGCGCCGCCCATGAACAGGGGATCGCAGCATGAAAGCCCCCAGCGCCACGAACCGCGCCGCCACAAGCGACGAAGTGACGAAACTGCGCCTGACCATTGAAGGCATGTTCATCGTGAGCGCCAGTGCAGTGGGCGCCATTCGCACGCTGGCGAAGATGGCCTTGCACGAGTGCGAGCGCGAAAGCGGAAAGGTCGATGCCAGTCTCATCGTCGATGCGCTCAACGACATCTGTTGCCGCGCCGAGTATGCTGACAACAACATCTGTTACGAGGCGGAACAGTGGGGGCTTGGCGACACCGATGAAGACGTGATGCAGCGTCTTCAAGCCGTGCGCGCGCTGCAAGATGCGCTGAACCAGCCGCCGCCAGCGCAGGCATAGCGCCAGCAGGCGGGGCAAGGCGATGGCGGGCGATACCAGCAAAGGTAAAAGCGTGCAGCAGGCCCGCCCGCCCATTACCCCGCCTCGATCTTGGAGCGCGCATTCCCCTTTCGGCCTGCTGCGATTCAAGGAAGGGAACGCGGGCCGCCTGGTGTTGCTGACATCCGTGGTTCGCTGGCTAATGACAAGCCGGGAACTGCCCTTGAATCGGGCGGTTGACGTGGTGTGCGATGCGCTTGATGGCGGGGTTGTTTCACACCTGTATTTTCCCAACGAAGCGGGGTACGCCCAGCGCATCGGGCCGTCGGGATTCGATAGGTTTGTGATGACAACCGAGGAACTGGCCTTGCCCTACTCTCAAGGCCACGTGCGCTTTTGGGCCCGCACTTTCAGGGATGGCTGCTTGGCCCCTGCACCTGATGAATGGAGAGGAAGCGGCTTTG
Source organism: Burkholderiaceae bacterium (assembly GCA_031253955.1). Lineage (GTDB taxonomy): Bacteria > Pseudomonadota > Gammaproteobacteria > Burkholderiales > Burkholderiaceae_C > Ottowia. Next base: position 7,703 of record JAIRVJ010000014.1, read on the forward strand.
ATTTCTTTGAGGAAAAAGGCCCCGGAACCGGGCTATCCGTCACCTTTGAGAAGGCGCATGAGCTTTGGGGCTGGGGCGCTGCCGTCTTGCAGTTGGTCAAATCGCCGTTCCCGCTGGAAGACTGGCCGGCCTTGGTTGCGTATCGCAAAGAAAACCGGCGCGCATTGTGGAGGACAGGCAACCAGTATGAGATTGTCTTGGCTGTGTACCGCAAGCGCGGCGAAAAGGAAAGCAACGTGGCCGAAGAGATGGGCAAGGAACTTGACATCAGTCGCCAGCGCATGGATGAAATTATTGAAGACGCCAGGGATTTTTTGAGGGCTTCACCCTTGCCGAAAGCGAACGCAGACGCAAAGCGCGCCTGACAGCGCCCGTGAAAGGTTGCCGAATTGGTTGCACACATTGCAGCGCCGCCACACGGTTTTGCCTCTACGCGCACGCCGTCGGAGCCACGCAACCCTTTTGCAACTGGACACGGGCGGGTTGCGTCCTCAATAGTTGCCACAAGCCCAATTCAACCCATCTCGGAGTTGAGTGGCCCAAGGCAACTGAAAGGAATCTGCCGTGACATTTCAACTCGTAAAACTGACTCCACCGCCACCCCGCGACCGCTTGCTGCGCATCCCCGACGTGGAGCGTATCGCGGGCATCAAAAAGTCCACCGTTTACGGTCTCATGCGTGAGGGGAAATTTCCATCATGTGTGCGCGTCACACGCCGCTTGTCGGCGTGGCCCGAGTCGGCTGTGCTGAACTGGGTTCAGCAGCGCATCCGAGAGGGGGGAGCGCAATGACTCGCCCCGTACCCGAATCACGCCCGATAGCCGATGGCGAACTTGCCTGTGCTACCGGTCCGATGGATGGCTACATCCAAGCCGCCGCCGAAGCTGTCGCAGATCACGGCAACACTATTACTGATACACATCCCCATGCGCTGGCCGCAGCCTGCATGCAAGGTGCCGCGACGATCCATGCGGCAGAAGCCATTGGAGATTACATGTGCCGACTGTCCGAACTGAATCGCGAGGGGCTAAATGAAGTGGTGCTGGCGCTGAAAACCCTGGCCGGTGCTATTGATGCCCACGGCGCGACCGTATCCACTGCCATTGAGGTTCACGCCGATAGCATCGACTGTCTGGCCGACGCTATTGAGTGCAGCGATGGTGATCTTGCCGAAGGCGCCGCGCTGCTTGAGATGGTGGCTGCCAACGGGCGCGAGCATGACGCTACTGGAGCCGCTGACCAATGACCGCGCCAACCATCGCCACCGTGCGCGCGGCGCTGGCGTGCATATCGCCAGCCTTGCCGCGCGATGATTGGGCGCGCGTGGCGATGGCCCTCAAGAGCGAGTATCCCGATGGCGCTGGCTTCGATTTGTTCGATGAATGGAGTCAGCGCGACGCGGACGGGTATGACGCCAAGGCCGTGCGCGATACCTGGAAGTCGGTCAAGGCGGCGGGCGGCGTCACCATCGCAACCTTGCTGCGCATGGCGCAAGAGCATGGCTTTGAACTGCCCAAGGCCAGCGCCCCCGCCACCGCGCCCGATCCGGCCCAGCAGCAGCGCCAGCGCCAGCAGCGCGCCGAGCGTGAACAGGCCGAGCGCCAAGCCAAGCAGCAGGCCCAAGCCGCCGCCGCCGGGCGCGCACGCGCCCTGTGGGATGCCGCCAGCCCCGCCCCGCCCGATCATGGCTACCTGAAACGCAAGGGCGTGCCGCCGCACGGCTTGCGCGTGGGGGCCGACGGTCAGTTGCTGGTGCCCGTGCTGGATGCCGCTGGCGCGCTATGGAACGTGCAGCGCATCGCCCCCGAAAAGCCTGCCGATGGCGCCACGGACAAGAAATTCCTCAGGGACGCCCGCGTATCCGGCTGCTGGCACCTGCTGGGCGATCTGGCGGGCGCTGACGTGGCGCTGGCGGCCGAGGGCTACGCCACCGCCGCCAGCGTGCACGAGGCCACGGGCCGCCCCGTGGCCGTGGCCTTCAACGCGGGCAACATGAAAGCCGTTGCCAAGGCCCTGCGCCAGCAAGCCCCCGGCGCGCTGATCGTGCTTTGCGGCGATGATGATCAGGATACGCAGCGGCGCACCGGCAAGAACCCCGGAGCCGACGCCGCCCAAGCCGCAGCGCGCCTGGCGCATGGCGTGGCCGTGCTGCCCGTGGGTCTGCCCGTTGGCTTCAAAGACTTCAACGACCTGCACCAGCACGCGGGGTTGGACGCCGTGCGCGGCCAGATCGAGGCGGCCATTCAAGCGCACCGCGCTGCCAAGCCCCCGGCCACGGGCGGCAAGGAAGCACCCAAGCCCCAAGACCGCTTTTGCCTGACCAAGACCGGCGTGTACTACGTGGGCAGCGACAAGGAAGGCAACGAACTGGCCGCGCAATGGTTGTGCGCCCCCTTGCAAGTGACGGCGCGCACGCGCGATACCGAGCAAAACAATTGGGGCTATCTGCTGAGTTTTGCCAACCCTTCGGGCCGCGCCCGCGAATGGGCCATGCCCGCCCGTATGCTGGCTGGCGATGGCGGCGAATACCGCGCCGCCCTGCTGGGCATGGGGCTATCTATCACCACCAGCCAGCACAGCCGCGCCCGGCTCACGGAATACCTGCAAACGCGCAACCCGAAGGCATTCGCCACCTGCACCGAGCGCACCGGCTGGCACCCCACGCCCGAAGGCGGGGCCGCTTACGTGCTGCCGGGCGAGACCATCGGTGACAGCGCCGAGCGCATCGTGTACCAGACCGACGCGCCCACTGAATGCAACTTCAAGGTGCGCGGCGACGTGGCCGCTTGGCGTCAGCGCATCGGGGCGCTGTGCGTGGGCAATAGCCGCCTGCTGTTTGCCGTGGCCTGCGCGTTTGCCGGTCCGCTGCTGCGCCCCGCCGAAGTGGGCAGCGGGGGCTTTCACCTGCGCGGCGAAAGCAGCACCGGCAAAAGCACCGCCCTGTTCGTGGCCGCCAGCGTGAACGGCCCGCCCAGCTACAAGCGGCTCTGGCGCACGACCGATAACTCTCTGGAGCTGACCGCCGCGCAGCACTGTGATGCGTTGCTGATTCTGGACGAACTGGCGCAAGTTGATGGCAAGGTGGCCGGTGAGTGCGCCTACATGCTCGCCAATGAATCAAGCAAGGGCCGCGCCACGCGGGGTGCGGCGCAGCGCCCCCGGCTGACCTGGCGGCTGCTGTTCCTCAGCTCTGGCGAAATTGGCCTGAGCGATCACATGGCCGAATCCATGAAGCGCACCCGCGTCGGCCAAGAGGTGCGCATGGTTGACCTGGTTTCCGACGCCGGGGCTGGCATGGGCCTGTTCGAGCGCCTGCACAATCGCGATGGTGGCGTGGCCCTGACCAACGAACTGATCCACGCCAGCGCCGCCGTTTACGGCGCGCCCGGCCATGCCTGGCTGCAATGGCTGGCCCCGCAGTGGAGCGGCCTGCGCAAGCGCCTGCGTGAACGTATGGACGCTTTGCGCGCCGCCTGGGTGCCCACAGGTGCATCCGGCCAAGTCGAGCGCGTGGCGGCCCGTTTTGCTATCGTGGCCGTGGCGGGCGAACTTGCCACCGAAGCGGGCTTGACCGGCTGGCCTGCGGGCGAAGCCGAGCGTGGCGTGCGCCGGTGCTTTGAGGCATGGCTGGCTGCGCGCGGCGGCGCGGGCAACGCCGAAGTGCTGCAAATGCTGCGGCAGGCGCGCAACTTCATTCAAGCGCACGGCGAAGGGCGCTTTACCTGGTGGCACCGCGCCACTGACGATCACAACGCCAAGACGCTCAACCGCGCCGGATTCCGGCGCTATGTCATGCCCGATGGAACGCCGATTCAGCGGAATCCGCAATACGCCGCCGAGTTTGGCGACGCCACCCCGCCCGAAGAGACGCTGACCGAATACTTCGTGCTGACCGAGACCTTCCGCAAAGAGGTTTGCAATGGCTTTGACGCGCAGTCCGTGTGCCGCGTGCTGCTGGAGCATGGCGCGCTGAATGTCGAGCCGGGGCATTACACGGTGCGCCCCCGCCTGCCGGGCATGGGGCTGACGCGCTGCTACCACATCAAGCCCGAACTGATGGCCCTGGACGTGTAGGCTTGCGGCCCGGCTGCGCACCCGCAGCGGGGGCGGGCCGGGGTTGTTTTCGCGCGGTGCAATGGGGGCTGATAGCGGGGCCGAAAGCCCCATTCCAAGACCTGATATGGCCCGCCCGCTTTTGAGTGCCGGACGCTGGCGCACTTTTACGGACATAATTTGTCCCCGCCTGTCCCGTCAGCGGGGACAAGGCGGGGACAGCAAAACCCTTGATTTATAAGGTTGTCCCGCTGTCCCCGCGCAAAAAAGCATGAGGTGAAGGGGAAACGCTCGAAAAACAGCCCGCTCGCTGTAATTTGGCAGTGTCCGGCGACGGCGGGCCGGGCACCCATCCGGCGGCACCAGCGCCCGGCTGGATTGCCAAGGTACTTCCCACAGCCCCCCAACTGCGGGTGCGAAACGAGCGCAGAATCGAGGCAGTCAATGCTTTGGGAATTTGTCAATGCCCCTGACGGGGGACAGTCAAAACCTTGAAGCCTTCACCCCGGAAACCGACCGGTTCAGGAAGATTTTGCGTGCGCAAGTTTCGAGGCAGGGGGTATCCGGGCAGCCCGGCAACCCTGCCCCGCGATCCGATCTGACAGGCGGTCAAGCCAGCCCACGGCGGACAGCATCCGAGCACCAGCCCATGGTGGAAAGGGGGAGGCTGGGAATACACTTGGCCGCTCCGCGATGGATGCACTTCGAGTCGCGCCGCAGCGGGCCAGCAAATGCAAAACCGGGGAACAAACCGGGGAACAAACCGGGGAACAAATTGAACCGTGATCTGAAGAAATCTAGGATTCATGTGGGTTTCAAGGCTTCATTCAATAGACGCCAGCCCAAGGGCGTCCGCCCACATCCGGCAGGCGCCCTTTTTCATAGGTAAATCAACGCTATAGGCGCCGCATGAGTGCCAGATCGCCCAAGCTGACCGGCTCAGCCCCTAGTACGCCGTGCAACGACTGATGCCCGCCAGTGCCGCTTTCCTCGCCCAAAAGAGCAGCCTTCCCACTTTGTAGCGTGTTCAAATTTGCGGGACCGGCTTTTGATGATATAATCATAGCGTCCGATTATTTATGATATTGACTATAAAAGACCGAAACGGGGCCATCTGTAATTCACAGACAACTGCACTTGAAAGACCAGACGAATTCACAGGCAGGGCGAAATTCTGGATGTTGTCCACAGGAAAAATTGTGGGACAAGGTACAACATAGCGATAACGTGATTACCAGAAGGAGGCAAGCAGTGGCTGTAACTGCTGACCGGGTTATTCAAGCTCGCATCAATGGGCAGGTGAAGGATGAAATGAAGCTGCGGCGGTGCTGGCCGCAAGCGGGCTTACTGTGTCCGACGCTGTGCGGCTGATGCTCACGAAGATCGCGCGGGAGAGGGCGCTGTCTTTTGATCCACTGATCCCGAATGAGACGACTATCGCCGCAATGCGGGCCGCTCGTGCTGGCGAGTTGGAAACAGTGACGCTCGACCAAATCAGGGCCGGGATTCGGGCGGCGCAAATCGAATGAGAACCATCGATCGAACGGGACAGTTCAAACGCGGCCAGAGGCGCGAGGCAAAGGGTCTGCACGGAAAAACGCTTGAGGCCGATTTGTTGCCGGTGCTGGTTGCGCTGGCTACCTATCAACCGCTTGATCCTTGATTCCACGGTCACCCGCTGACTGGTGACGGGAAAAACTATAGGAATTGCCACATGAAGCCCGATCTTGTGCTGATCTACAGGAAGCCAGACGACGACACGTTGGAGCTTGTCCGGCGTGGCTCGCATTCGGAGTTTGATCTATAAGAGCGTGTTGACGATCCCGGTGCGGACGGGCGGGGGCGGGTTTGGGTGTTTCTCGCGTCGTTGCAATCCTTGTCGATGGCGCAGGCCATTGGTTGCGGCTTGCGCCTTGCAGCCCATCCCAATGCAGCATCCCGCACGCCTCGCGTCAAGATCGCAAACATCTTCTGAGGAGTTTGAACAGGTTTGTGGCGGTGTTCACACCCAGATGGAAAATTACAAAACGACTTTCACCATCGGGTGGCTGGTGAGCGCGTGGTAGATCTGGTCGAGTTGCTCGCGGCTGGTGGCGGTGACGGTGAGGGTGACGCCCAGGTAGCGGCCCTGGCTGCTGGGGCGCAGTTCGATGGCGCTGGCGTCGAAGGCGGGGTCGAACTGCACGGCGATTTGGGTGATGGCGCGCACGAAGCCGTCTTGCCGTTCGCCCATGACCTTGATGGGGAACTGGCTCGGGTACGTGATGAGCGATGGGCGGGCTGGGCCGGGCGGTTGGTTCATGGGCGGTTCGGTGGGCGCGTGCGGGGGAGATTATCGTGGCTGTGCACGCTAATCTTGGTAGCCGCGAAAATAGCGTGAAGAGATCCTCGTGCGGTTGGCGGCTCTTGTACGTATAATCTGCCGCTTTTGCGAAAGAGTTGCAAGCGCATGACCGTAGCGTCCGTGGGTATGACAGACATCAGATCCGGAACGGCGCGGTTCACGTCCAGGCAATCTCCAGGCTGGCAGGATACCGGGGACTCCGGGGAAACTTGCCAGCCGCTCACGGCGGAGCAGGCGCGCCAATGGCGCGCGCGCAATCCCCAGTTGTCCGTGGCGCGCGTGCTGGCGATACAGGCCGCAACCGGCGCCGTAGCGGCGCTGGCGGCGTGGGCGCTGTCGGGCAAGGCGCTGGTAGTTTGGTCGGCGGCCTATGGGGCGCTGGCGGGGGTGTTGCCAGCGGCGCTGGCCGCAAAAGGCATGGCCCGCTGGGTCGCGCCCGGTTTTCCGCCGGGGGCGGCGCTGGCTGGTTTTGTGTTGTGGGAGGCGGTCAAGCTGATTCTGGCGGTGGGAATGCTGGCAGCGGCCCCGAAAATTCTGGGGGCGCCAAGCTGGCCAGCGTTGCTGATCGGTCTGGCGCTGACAATCAAGGTGTATGGGGTCGGCCTGTGGCTGACCCATTCGATGAAATCCAGGTAAAGAGTGACGACCCATGGCTGCTGAACACGCCGTCGAACACGCTGCGGAGCAAGGGATGACCGCCGGTGAATACATCATTCACCACCTCACGTTCTGGCAAAACCACGCGCCCAAGGGCGTGCTGGATATGTCGGTGCTCAATCTGGATTCGCTGTTTTATTCCATCGTGCTGGGCGCGCTGGCCTGCTGGCTGCTGTGGAAGGCCGCGCGCCGGGCCACGCCGGGCGCGCCGGGGCGTTTTCAGGCGGCGGTCGAAATTCTGGTCGAGATGGTGGACAACCAGGCCAAGGGCATCGTGCATAACGCCACCAGCCGCAAGTTCGTCGCGCCGCTGGCGCTGACGGTGTTCGTCTGGATATTCCTGATGAACGCGATGGATTTGCTGCCGGTCGATCTGCTGCCCGCCATCTGGCAAAAACTCTCTGGCGATCCGCACGCCGTCATGCGCGTGGTGCCCACGGCCGATCTGTCGGTGAGCCTGGGCATGTCGCTGGCGGTGCTGCTGATCTGCCTGTACTACAACCTCAAGATCAAGGGCGTGGGCGGCTGGGTGCACGAGCTGTTTACCGCGCCGTTCGGCAATCACTGGGCGCTATACCCGTTCAACTTCGCCATGCAGATGGTCGAATTCATCGCCAAGACTGTCTCGCACGGGATGCGGCTGTTCGGCAACATGTACGCGGGTGAGCTGATTTTTCTGCTCATCGCGCTGATGGGCGGCGCGTTCACACTTTCGGCCACCGGCATCGGTCTGGCTATCGGGCACATCGTGGCGGGGCTGGCCTGGGCCATCTTCCACATCCTGATCATTACCCTGCAAGCCTTCATCTTCATGATGCTGACGCTGATCTACATCGGCCAGGCGCATGATGCGCATTGAAGTTTCCCTTTCTTTTCAACCCACCTCGTCCTCTAGGAGTCATTCATGGAAGTCATCAGCTTTGTCGCTCTGGCCGCTGGCATCATCATCGGTCTGGGCGCCCTCGGCGCCTGCATCGGCATCGGCATCATGGGCAGCAAATATCTGGAATCGGCCGCGCGCCAGCCCGAATTGATGGGCGAATTGCAAACCAAGATGTTTCTGCTGGCCGGCCTGATCGACGCCGCCTTCATCATCGGCGCCGGTATCGCGCTGTGGTTTGCCACCGCCAACCCGTTCCTGGGCCAGATCGCCCGCGCGCTGGCTGAAGCCGGCGGCGTCAAGTAAGTTCATTCGGCAAGGGCGTGCGCCCGCAAGGCCCAAACCGAAGCGTTTCCCGGCCCCGCGCCGCCGCATGAAGGATCGACCGTGAGCATCACCGGTACCCTAATCGTTCAAATCATCGTATTTCTGCTGCTGGCGGCGTTCACGATGAAGTTTGTTTGGCCGCCGATCGCCAAGGCGCTGGACGAGCGCGCGCAGAAAGTGGCCGAGGGCTTGGCTGCCGCCGACAAGGCCAAGAGCGAACTGGCCGCCGCCAACCAGCGCGTGGAGCAGGAACTGGCCGCCTCGCGCGGCGAGAACGCCCAGCGCCTGGCCGATGCCGAGCGCCGCGCGCAGCAGATCGTCGAGGAAGCTAAGGCCCGCGCGGGCGAGGAAGGCGCGCGCATCATCGCTGCCGCCAAAGTCGAGGCCCGGCAACAGACCGTGCAGGCGCGCGAAGCCTTGCGCGACGAAGTAGCCAAGCTGGCCGTGCGCGGCGCCGAGCAGATTTTGCGCAAGGAAGTCAATCCCGCCGTGCATGCCGAATTGCTCGGACGCCTGAAGACCGAGCTGTAAACAAGGACGCACAGATGGCCGAACTTGCCACCATCGCCAGGCCCTACGCCGAAGCCCTGTTTGAAACCAGCCGCGCCAGCCTGCCGGGCGTCCAGCACTGGCTGGATAAACTGGCGGCCGCGGTGCAAGCGCCGGGACTGCTGCAATTCGCGGCCAATCCCAAGGTCGATGCCGCTCAGGTCTATCAGGTCGTCACGAGCGTGCTGGACCAGCCCTTGTCTGCGCACGGCGCCAACTTTCTGCGCACGGTGATCGACAATGGCCGCCTGGCCGCGCTGCCCGAGGCCGCCCGGCAGTTCCGCGATCTGGCCAATGCCCAAAGCGGGCGCTCCGACGCGGTGATTCACAGCGCGTTTCCCATTGCCGATGCCGACCTGGGCGCGCTCAAGGCGGCGCTGGAAAAGCGTTTTGGCCGCGCGCTGGCCGCCAGCGTGCAAGTCGATCCCGAACTGATCGGCGGCGTGCGCGTGGTGGTGGGCGACGAAGTGCTCGACACCTCCGTCAAGGCGCGTCTGCAACAAATGAAAGCGGCCCTCACCGCCGCCTGAGGGCCGGCGCGCCGGCACGAGAAATTAATCAAGACTTCAAGGATCAAGAGTCATGCAACTCAATCCCACCGAAATTTCCGAACTGATCAAAAGCCGCATCGAGGGCCTGGGCGTCAGCGCCGACGTGCGCAACCAGGGCACCGTGGTATCGGTGACCGACGGCATTGTGCGTATCCACGGCCTGTCGGACGCCATGCAGGGCGAGATGCTGGAATTTCCGCCCACTCCCGGCGGCCAGCCCACGTTCGGCCTGGCGCTGAATCTTGAGCGCGACTCCGTCGGCGCGGTGATTCTGGGCGAGTACGAGCACATTTCCGAGGGCGACACCGTCAAATGCACGGGCCGCATTCTGGAAGTGCCCGTCGGCCCTGAACTGATAGGCCGCGTGGTCAACGCGCTGGGCCAGCCCATCGACGGCAAGGGGCCGGTCAATGCCAAGATGACCGACGTGATCGAAAAAGTCGCTCCCGGCGTGATCGCGCGCCAGTCGGTGAGCCAGCCGGTGCAGACGGGCCTGAAATCCATCGACTCGATGGTGCCGATCGGGCGCGGCCAGCGCGAACTCATCATCGGCGACCGCCAGACCGGCAAGACGGCGGTGGCGATCGACACGATCATCAACCAGAAGGGTCAGAACATGACCTGCGTGTACGTCGCCATCGGCCAGAAGGCGTCGTCTATCAAGAACGTGGTGCGCGCGCTGGAGCAGTACGGCGCGATGGCCTATACCATCGTCGTCGCCGCCGCGGCTTCCGAATCGGCGGCCATGCAGTATGTGGCCGCCTATGCCGGCTGCACCATGGGCGAATACTTCCGCGACCGCGGGCAGGACGCGCTCATCATTTACGACGACCTTTCCAAGCAGGCCGTGGCGTACCGCCAGGTGTCGCTGCTGCTGCGCCGCCCGCCGGGGCGCGAAGCGTATCCGGGCGACGTGTTTTATCTGCACTCGCGCCTGCTGGAGCGCGCCGCGCGCGTCAACGGCGAGTACGTGGAAAAGTTCACCAAGGGCGCGGTCAAGGGCAAGACCGGCTCGCTCACCGCGCTGCCGATCATCGAGACGCAGGCGGGCGACGTGTCGGCCTTTGTGCCGACCAACGTGATTTCGATTACCGACGGCCAGATCTTTCTGGAAACCAACCTGTTCAACGCCGGCATTCGCCCGGCCATCAACGCGGGCATTTCGGTCTCGCGCGTGGGCGGCGCGGCGCAAACCAGCTGGATCAAGGGCCTGTCGGGCGGCATCCGCACCGACCTGGCGCAGTACCGCGAACTGGCCGCGTTCGCGCAGTTTGCCTCCGACCTGGACGACGCTACCCGCAAGCAACTGGATCGCGGCGCGCGCGTGACCGAACTGCTCAAGCAGCCGCAATACGCCCCGCTGCCCATTAGCCTGATGGGCGCGTCGCTGTTCACGGTCAACAAGGGCTACATGGACGGCGTGGAGGTCAAGAAAATCCTGCCGTTCGAGGCCGGCCTGCACGCATGGCTGAAGGACAAGCACGCCGCTCTGCTCGAAACCATCGAGAAAAACGGCGCCAGGTGGGACAGCAAGCCCGCCAAGGACAGCGACAGCGACGAGAAGAAAGCCTTCAAGAAACTGTGCATCGACGCCGAAGCCGAACTGACCGCCGCCATCGAGGCGTTCAAGAAAACCTTCGCCTGAAACGGACATTTAGGAGCCAGCACTCATGGCCGTCGGCAAAGAAATTCGCGGCAAGATCAAATCGGTGGAAAACACCAAGAAGATCACCAAGGCCATGGAAATGGTGGCCGCCAGCAAAATGCGCAAGGCGCAGGACCGGATGCGCGCCGCCCGCCCCTACGCCGAGAAGGTGCGCAACATCGCCTCCGACCTGGGCCAAGCCAACCCGGAGTACGTGCATCCCTTCATGAAGACCAACGACGTGAAGAAGGCGGGCCTGGTCGTGGTCACCACCGACAAGGGTCTGTGCGGCGGCATGAACACCAACGTGCTGCGAGCCGTTACCGCCCGGCTGCGCGAGTTGCAGGACCGGGGCGTGAGCGTCAATGCCGTGGCCATCGGCAACAAGGGGCTGGGGTTTTTGAACCGCATCGGCGCACGGGTCGTGGCGCAGGCCATTCAGTTAGGGGATACGCCGCACCTGGAAAAGCTGATCGGCCCGGTGAAAGTGCTGCTCGACGAATACGCCAAGGGCGAGTTGAGCGCTGTTTACATCGCCTACACGCGCTTTGAGAACACGATGCGCCAGGAGTCAGTGATCGAGCCGCTGCTGCCCCTGTCCGCCGAAAAAATGCAGCAGGAAACGCGCGCCAGCGGCGTCCGCCATTCGTGGGATTACATCTACGAGCCGGACGCGCAGTCGGTCATCGACGACCTGCTGGTGCGCTACGTCGAGGCGCTGATCTATCAGGCTGTGGCCGAAAACATGGCCTCCGAGCAGTCGGCCCGCATGGTCGCCATGAAGGCGGCCACCGACAATGCCGGCAACGTCATCAACGAACTCAAGCTGGTCTATAACAAGACCCGCCAGGCGGCCATCACCACCGAGCTGTCGGAAATCGTCGCCGGCGCCGCCGCCGTCTAAGTTATTCACGAATCAAGTCATTGGAGCAAAACATGGCTCAAGCCCAAGGAAAAATTGTTCAGTGCATCGGCGCCGTCGTGGACGTGGAGTTCGCGCGCGACCAGATGCCCAAGGTGTACGACGCCCTCAAGATGGATGGCTCGGCGCTCACGCTGGAAGTGCAGCAGCAACTGGGCGACGGCATCGTGCGCACCATCGCGCTCGGCTCCAGCGACGGCCTGCGCCGCGGTATGCAGGTGAGCAACACGCACCGCCCGATCACCGTGCCCGTCGGCCCGTCCACGCTGGGCCGCATCCTGGACGTGTTGGGCAACCCCATCGACGAGCGCGGCCCGCTCGACCTGAAGATGACCGCGCCCATCCACCGCAAGGCGCCCGCCTACGACGAGCTTTCGCCCTCGCAGGAACTGCTGGAAACCGGCATCAAGGTGATCGACCTGATCTGCCCCTTCGCCAAAGGCGGCAAGGTGGGCCTGTTCGGCGGCGCGGGCGTGGGCAAGACCGTCAACATGATGGAGCTCATCAACAACATCGCCAAGGCGCATTCGGGCTTGTCGGTGTTCGCCGGCGTGGGCGAGCGCACGCGCGAGGGCAACGACTTCTATCACGAGATGATGGAGTCCGGCGTGGTGGTCGAAAACGACCTGGGCGCTTCCAAGGTGTCGATGGTCTACGGCCAGATGAACGAGCCGCCGGGCAACCGCCTGCGCGTGGCGCTCACCGGCCTGACGATTGCCGAATCGTTCCGCGACGAAGGCCGCGACGTGCTGTTCTTCGTGGACAACATCTACCGCTACACGCTGGCGGGCACCGAGGTATCGGCGCTGCTGGGCCGTATGCCGTCGGCGGTGGGCTACCAGCCCACGCTGGCCGAGGACATGGGCAAGCTGCAAGAGCGCATTACTTCCACCAAGGTCGGCTCCATCACGTCGATCCAGGCCGTGTACGTGCCCGCCGACGACCTGACCGACCCGTCGCCGGCCACCACCTTCGCGCACCTGGATTCCACCGTGGTGCTCTCGCGTGACATCGCGGCGCTGGGTATTTATCCGGCGGTCGATCCGCTGGACTCCACCAGCCGCCAGCTCGATCCGCTGGTCGTGGGCGAAGAGCACTACACCACCGCCCGCGCCGTGCAAGGCACGCTGCAACGCTACAAGGAACTGCGCGACATCATTGCCATTCTGGGCATGGACGAACTCAGCCCGGAAGACAAACTGGCCGTGGCGCGTGCGCGCAAGATTCAGCGTTTCCTCAGCCAGCCGTTCCATGTGGCCGAGGTGTTCACCGGCACGCCCGGCAAATACGTGCCGCTGGCCGAAACCATCCGCGGCTTCAAGATGATCGTGGGCGGCGAGTGCGACCATATGCCAGAACAGGCGTTCTACATGGTCGGCTCCATCGAAGAAGCGATGGAGAAGGCCAAGAAGGTGGCTTAAAGCCCGCCCACCGCAGGAGCTTATCGAGACATGGAAAACACCATTCACGTCGATGTGGTCAGCGCCGAGGAGTCGATCTACTCCGGCGAGGCCACCTTCGTCGTCCTGCCGGGCGAGGCGGGCGAGCTGGGCATCTACCCGCGCCACACGCCGCTGATTACCCGCATCAAGCCCGGCTCGGTGCGGGTGCAAACGGCAGGCGGCGGCGAAGAATTCATCTTCGTGGCCGGCGGCATTCTCGAAGTGCAGCCGCACCGCGTCACCGTTCTCTCTGACACCGCCATTCGCGGCAAGGATTTGGACGAAGGCAAAGCCAACGAGGCCAAGCGCGCCGCCGAAGACGCGCTCAAGAGCGCCAAGAGCGAGATCGATCTGGCCCGCGCCACGTCCGAGCTAGCCATCCTCGCCGCCCAGATCGCCGCGCTGCGCAAGTACCGGCAGAAACGCTGAGGGTTCCCCTCTTCCGTGATTCCCGCGTAGCTCCCGCCTGCGCTGGAATGACGAATGGGAGGCGCAAAAAATTTTTCGCACCGCGCTCCCGTGAAGTTTGAAGCCTGGATGCCACGGCGTGGCATCCTTTCCTATAATTTTAATAGCTACATGCCGAGGAATAATATAGTTCTACGATTTAAAAGTATCGATAAATTATATTATGCTTTGGCCGTAAGCAATTAAATTTGTAGCTTCAGTACCCAAACCCCGCTGTACCTTGCGTATTGCCCCACTGCACCAGGGCAAACATGGCGGCGGCCAGCGCGGCGAGCACGATGAGCGCCAGCAGGCGTGTGCCGAGGGTGTCGCGGGAGGGCGGCAGATTGGCTGGCAACGGTTTGTCGCCCACGATCATGGGCCAGAACAGGCCGTGTTTGAGCACGGTATAGACGATGATCGCCAGCACGTGAAATGTGACGAAGGCGATCATGAAGTACTCGCCCCAGCTTTTGTGGTAGCTGGTCAGCAGGCTCACGGCGCGGTTGGAGACCAGACCCGACAGCGGCCCGGCATTGCTGATTTCGTCCCAGGAAAAAAGCCCTGTGCCGGCCTGCACGGCGGTAAGCAAAAGCAGCGCGAAGACCGAGAACGCGCCCAGCGGGTTGTGCCCGGCCAGGTCTTCGGGGCGCGCCTGTCCTTTCAGGTAGCGCAGCACCCGCCCCGGCGTGGGGAAAAAGCGCGCGAAGCGCGACCAATACCCGCCTACGAAGCCCCACACCACGCGAAAGAGCACCAGCGTGAGCGCCGCATAGCCCAGGCGGAAGTGCCAGTTCATCGCGTCGCCGCCGGTTTTGCCGGTGATGAACAGGGCGATCACGCACAGCAGCAGCACCCAGTGAAACAGGCGCGTGGGCAAGTCCCAAATGCGAATTTTGGTCATGTCATTTCCTTAGGGCGGGAGCCTGCGCACGCCGCATGATGAGCAGGGCAAGCAGGGGCATCCAGGTAAGTCTATCTCTATCGGAAGCGTTAAGGTTGGCTAAAGGTAACCGTGGCATCATTTGCCCATCGTGATATTTTGAGGGCAAAACATGCTTTTTCCCTTTGCGCGACGCATGTTGTGGGCGCTGTGCTGGCTGGCCGGGACAAGCGCGGTGCAGGCGGAGGATATCCGGCTCGGTGCGGCGGATGCGCAGCGTCTTGGTATTCAGACCGAAGCGGCCCAGGCCGCGCAAGGCATTCCGCTGGACCGGCTGCCCGCCGAAATCGCCGCACCGCTGGAGACCAGCCGCACCGTAAGCGCGCCGTTTGCGGGGGTGGTTGTGAACGTGACGGTAGATGAGGGCGCGGCGGTCAGGAAAGGCGAAACATTGGCGCGCGTGCAAAGCCGCGACTTTCTGGCGGTGCAGGCCGATTTGCGGCGCAGTGGCAGCGACGCGGCGCTGGCGCAAAGCCAGTCGCGGCGCGACGAGGCGCTGCTGGCCGAAGGCATCATCGCCCGCTCACGCGCCGATGAAAGCCGCGCCCGCGCCCTGGACGCACAAGCGCGGCTGGCGCAGGCGCAGGCGGCGCTGGCGGGCGTGACGGCGGGCAGCGCGGCGGGCGAGTACGAATTGCGCGCGCCGCTGGCGGGCCGCGTGCTGCGCCGCGCGGTGGCACCGGGCCAGGTGGTGGGGGCTTTCGATCCGGTTTTCGTGCTGGCCTTTGACGCGCGCGTGGACGTATTGTTTCAGGTGCCGGTGGCGCAGCGTGCCGTGCTGGCGCCGGGGCTGACGGTGGAGATGGAAGACGGCGCGCGAGGCCAGGTAGTGACCGTGGGTGCGGCTACCGATGCGGCCAGCCAAAGCCTGCGTCTGCGCGCGCGGCTGCCCGAATCGGCGCATTGGCGCGTGGGCGAGCGCACTACGGTGCGGCTGCTGCTGCCCGCGCCGGAAGGCGCGGTGCGTGTGCCGCTGGCTGCGCTGCTGCCCGATGGCGAGCGCGCGCTGGTGTTTGCCGCCACGCCCGGCGATACCGGCGGTGCGAGATACCGCGCAGTGCCGGTCGAGCGGCTGGGCACCAATGCGCGCGAGGCGGTGGTGCGCGGTGAATTGAAAGCGGGCGACGCGGTGGTGGTGCGCGGCGCCAGCGCGCTCAAGCCTTTGATGGCGCAGTGAGGCGGATATGCTGGACCGCCTCATCCAGTTTTCGCTCGCGCAACGGCTTTTGATTCTGGCCGGTGCGGCGGCGCTTGCGCTGGCGGGCGCGCTGGCGTTTGGCGCGCTGCCGATCGACGCCTACCCCAACATCGCGTCCACCCAGGTCAAGCTGATCCTGAAAGCGCCGGGCATGACGCCCGAAGAAATCGAAACGCGCGTCATCACCCCGCTGGAGATGGAACTGCTCGGTCTGCCGCGCGCCACGATGCTGCGCTCGACCGCCAAATACGCGGTGGCCGACATCACCATCGACTTCGCCGAAGGCGCCGACATTTACTGGGCGCGCCAGCAGGTGAGCGAGCGTTACGCCAGCGTGCAGCCCGATCTGCCCGATGGGTTGAGCGGCGGGCTGGCGCCAATTTCCACGCCGTTGTCGGACGTGCTGATGTTCACCATCGAAGGAGGGTCCTTAAGCCTGGCCGAGCGGCGCACGCTGCTGGACTGGACGCTGCGCCCCGCGCTGCGCACCATCCCCGGCGTGGCCGACGTGAACGCGCTGGGCGGCGTGGTGGCCAGTTTTACCGTGATTCCCGACCGTGCCAAACTGGCGGCGGCGGGCCTGTCTCTGCGCGATCTGGCCGATGCCGTGCAGCGCAACAACCGCAACGACGGCGCGGGCCGGATCGACGCGGGCGAGCTGGCGCTGATCGTGCGCACCGAGGGCGCGGCCCGCAGCGTGGAAGACCTGGGCAACATCGTGCTGACCAGCCGCGCCGCTCGCGCGCTGCGCGTGCGCGATGTGGCGCAGGTGCGCATGGACGCGCTCACGCGCTACGGCGCCGTCACGCGCGACGGCGCGGGCGAGGCGGTGCAGGGCATCGTCGTTGCGCTGCGCGGCGCGGATGCGAACCGGCTCGTCAAGGCCGTGCGCGCGCGGCTGGATGAGTTGCAGCCCAGCTTGCCGCCGGATGTGAAGGTGGACGTGTTTTACGACCGCAGCGAATTGATTCAGCGCGCCGTCGGCACCGTGCAAAGCGCGCTGATCGAGGCCACCGTGCTGGTCGTCGTGCTGCTGCTGCTGTTTCTGGGCGAAGTGCGCGCGGCGGTGGTGGTGGCGCTGATCCTGCCGTTTGCCGCGCTGTTCACCTTCCTGATGATGCGGCTGATCGGCATGAGCGCCAACCTCATGAGCCTGGGCGGGCTGGCGATTGCCGTGGGAATGCTGGTCGATGCGGCGGTAGTGGTGGTCGAAAACATCGTCAGCCGGCTCGATCCGCACGCACCCGGCGCGGGGCTGCCGCGCCTGCACCGCGTCTATTCGGCGGTGCGCGAAGTCAGCGTGCCGGTGGCTTCGGGCATTCTCATCATCTGCCTGGTGTTTTTGCCGCTGCTCACCCTCGAAGGGCTGGAAGGCAAGCTGTTCGGCCCTGTGGCGCTGACCATTGTGTTCGCGCTGGCAGGCTCGCTGCTGCTCTCGCTGACGCTGGTGCCAGTGCTGTCCTCGTGGCTGCTCAAGGAACGCACCCACGCCAATCCCTGGCTCATGCGCCAATGCGAGCGGCTGTACACGCCCTTGCTAGACGCCGCGCTGCGCCGCCCGCGCGCCGTGGCCGTGGGCGCGGGCATGGCGCTGCTGCTGGGCGTGGGTGCGTATTTCGGCACCGGCAAGACTTTCATGCCGACCATGGACGAGGGCGATTTGCTGATGCAACTGGTCAAGCTCCCCTCGGTCAATCTGGAGCGTTCGCGCGACAGCGATCTGGCCTTGCAGCGCGAACTGCTTGCCAAGGTGCCGGAAGTGCGGCATGTCATCGGACGGCTGGGTTCGGACGAGCTGGGCCTGGATCCGATGGGCCTGAACGAAACCGACCTGTTCCTGCAACTCAAACCTAAGTCCGAGTGGCGCAAGCCTGACAAGGAATGGCTGGCCGGCGAGCTGCGCAAAGTGGCCGAAGGCTTTCCGGGGCTGGACGTGGCCTTCACGCAGCCGATTGAAATGCGCGTCTCGGAGATGCTCACCGGCAGCCGCGGCGACGTGGCGATCAAGATCTTCGGCCCCGATCTGACGACGCTGGCCGATCTGGGCGCGCGCATCGCGGGTGTGATCGAAAAAACGCGCGGCGCGCAAGACGTGCTGGCGCAAACCGCCGAGGGGATGCAGTACTTGCGCGTGGCCATCGATGCCCAGGCCGCGGGCCGCGCCGGCGTCGCCGTGACCGAAGTGCAGGACGAGTTGCGCGCGCAGATCGAGGGCATGACCGCCGGCGTGGTGATCGAACCGGGCCGCCGCGTGCCCGTGCTGGTACGCGGCGATGCGCGGCTGCGTGGCGATGCCGATGCCTTCGCGCGGCTGCCGCTGGCTGCGGGCGCGAGCCAGGATGCGGCGGGCATGTTGCCCCTGAGCCAGATCGCGCATCTGCAAACTGTGACCGGCCCGGTGCGCGTCAACCACGAAAACGGCTCGCGCTTCGTGCTGATACAGGTCAACGTCAGCGGGCGCGATCTGGTCGGCTTTGTCGATGAAGCGCAGGCGGCGGTGGCGCGCGATGTGCCGCTGCCGCCCGGCTACAGCATCGTCTGGGGCGGCCAGTTCGAGAACCAGCAGCGCGCCGCCGCCCGCTTGGGCCTGGTCGTGCCGGTGGCGCTGGGGCTGATTTTTCTGGTGTTGTTCACCACGTTCGGCTCGGTGCGGCAGGCGCTGCTGATTTTGGGTAACGTGCCGTTTGCGCTGGTGGGCGGGCTGATTGCGCTGTGGGCCAGCGGACAGTATCTGTCGGTGCCCGCTTCGGTCGGTTTCATCGCGCTGCTGGGCATCGCCGTGCTCAACGGGCTGGTATTGATCAGCTGCTTCAACCAGCTTCATGCCCAGGGCATGTCCATCCATGAGGTGGTGCGCGAAGGCGCGCTGCGCCGCCTGCGCCCGGTGCTGATGACGGCCAACATCACCGCGCTGGGTCTGATCCCGCTGCTGTTTGCCGGCGGACCGGGATCGGAAGTGCAGCGCCCGCTGGCCATCGTCGTGATCGGCGGCTTGGTCAGTTCCACCACTTTGACCCTGCTGGTGCTGCCGCTGCTGTACCGCCGCTTTGGCTTGCCCAAGGAATCCTGATGCCGTCCCTGTACTGTTTGCACCTGGTTTTTCCGGCGGCACTGGAAGACGTCGTGAGCGCCGCGCTGATCGAGCACCAGCCGCCACTGCCCGGCTTTACCCTGTTGCGCGCAGAAGGCCACAGCAACGATTTTTCTCTGGCTTCGCCCGACGAGCGCGTGCGCGGCCGTATTGCGCGCAGCATGATCCTGATGGTGCTGCCGCAAGAGACCATCGGCGCCGTCATCGCCGCCTTGCGCGAACGCGTGCGCTCCAAGCGCGTGGTGTGGTGGACCACGCGCGTCGAGAGCTTCGGAAGACTTGCATGAAGCTGAAACATTGCGCCGCAATCGTCGCGCTGGCCTGGCCCCTGCTCGCGCCCGCGCAAGCCTTTCTGCCCGCCCCGGAGCGCGTGCGCGCCGCCATCGAGGAACAGCCGGAAGTGCGCGCCGCCGATGCCGCGCTGACCCAGGCGCGCGAAGACGCCCGCGCGCTGGCCGCCGGCCCGCACGAAACGCAGTTGAGCGTCGCCCCGCTGCGCCGCCGCGTCAACGATCCCGGCAGCCACGCTTCTTACAACGAATGGGAAGTCTCGCTCTCGCGCACCCTGCGTCTGCCCGGCAAGGCCGCGCTGGACGAAGAAAGCGGCGCGCGCGCCGTGGCCGCTGCCGGGTTTCGCCAGGGCGGCGCCCGGCACGAAGCCGCGCGCGGCCTGCTGGCCGCCTGGATGGGCTGGCTGCGCGCCGAAGGCGTGGCCGCCGCTGCGCAGGCGCGCCACGATTCCCTTGCGCATGAGCGCGCAATTCTGGCGCGGCGGCTGGAGCTGGGCGACGCGGCGCAGCGCGAAGTCGATCAGCTCGACGCCGCCATCGCCAGTACGCAAGCCGAGCGGCAGCAGACGTTGGCGGATGCGCAAGCGCAGCGGCTCATGCTCGCTAGCGGCTTTCCGCAAGTGCCCGTGCCTGCCCAAGCGCCCGTATTGCCCGCGCCCGCGCCGCTTCAAGGTATACCCGCAGACTGGATGGCGCGCATTGCCGCCCACGACCACGAGCTTGCCGCGATGGAGGAAACCGCTGCCCGGCATCAAGCCCTGGCCCGCCGCGCCGAGGCCGAGCGCAAGCCCGACCCCACCGTCAGCCTGCGCACTTTCAGCGAACGCGGCGGCATGGAACGGGGCGTGGGCGTGGTATTCACCATCCCTCTTGGCGGCGCGCGGCGCGACGCTGAAGCGCGCAGCCAGCTTGCCGCCGCCGAAGCCGCCCGCAGCCAGGCCGAAGCCCTGCGCCGCGACGCCACGCGCCAGGCGCGGCTGGCCGTCACGCAGGCGCAACTGACCCTGTCGTTGTGGCAGGCCGCGCGCAGCGCCCGCGACGCCCACGCCGCCAGTCTGGCGCGCCAGCGCCGCGCTTGGGAACTGGGCGAAATCGGCCTGGCCGAGCGCCTGCAAGCCGAGCGCCTGGCCGCCGACGCCGCCCTGGCCGAGTTGCGCGCCCGCGCCGATGCGCACGAGAGCCTGCTGCGCGTGCTGGTGGATGGGCACGCCTTATGGGATTGGGAGCAGGAAACGGCACCGATCCGGGAGCAAAACAAGACCTCGCCGGACGGAGCCGCGCCGCCGGGTTGACAGCGCGGCTGGCAGGGCGCGCCGCTGTGCGGAGGTGGGCGGGGCATGATAAGCTTGCCGCATGGTCGCCACGCTTTGCGCGGCGCGTATGTTCTGCAATCTTAATCAAGGAGAAAACCCGGTGATGAAAAAATTCGTTCCCGTTCTCGTCGCGCTGTGCGCCGCCACGGCGGCGCACAGCGCCTTTGCCCAGGCTAAGCCCGAAGCCGATATCAAGTACCGCCAGGCCGCTTTCATCGTAATGGCTAGGCACTTCGGCAGTTTGGGCGCCATGGCCGAAGGCAAGAAGCCGTATGACGCCAAGGTGGCCGCCGCCGATGCCGACGTGCTGGCCGCCGTAACCGCCCTGCCGTTTACCGCCTTCGGCCCCGGCACCGACAAGGGCGCCAAAACCGAGGCCAAGCCGGAAGTGTGGAAGGATCAGGCCAAGTTCAAGCAGGCCGATGACGCCATGCAGGTCGAAATGGCCAAGCTGATCCCCGCGGCCAAGAGCGGCAGCCTCGACCAGCTCAAGGCCGCCTTCGGCCCGACGGGCAAGACCTGCAAGGGCTGCCACGACGATTTCAAGTCGAAGTGACGCGGACGGATCTCATCAGCCATGAAAAAGCCGCGCCATGCGCGGCTTTTTTCATGGCATCGCTTGTCCCTGCAGGGGCTTCGCCCTCGTGCGCAAAACAAGAACGGCGCTTTGAATCAGGCGCCGTAGGGCGAAAGATTTTTCGCCCTTAGAACGTGTTTACGATCTCGGCACAGGCGTGCGGGCGCGGGCGTGAAAGGTCTGCTGCGTTGCAATCCTTGCCAATGGCACTGGCCATTAGCGGCGGCTTGCGCCTTGCAGCCCATCCCAATGCAGCATCCCGCACACCTCGCACCGAGATCGTAAACACGTTCTAATGGCCAACACATCTAATTTTTTGAAAATCAACAAGCTGAAGCGCGGGCACCTTGCCCGCGCAAGCACATCGCGACCGAGGCAGGGACGAAAAATCTTTCGCCCCTACACCCGCGCTCCATTGTCAACTCGTTGATTCTTGAGAAATTCAGGTGCGATCACCTTGCGCCAATTCGTGCTGGATTATTTATTTGATAGTTGGTTGCTAAGAGTCTGTTCAAAATCTTTTCCGATAGCCGACACTACGGGGATGAGAAAGAAGTATTCCAGTGACATCACCCGAGAGCAGTTTGAGCAGATAGCGCCCTTGCTGGAAGGGCTGCGCAAGAAGACGCGCCCGCCAACAGTGGATCTGTACGAGGTGTTCTGCGCGGTGCTGTACCTGCTCAAAAGCGGTTGCCAGTACCGGCACTTCTGCCAGCTTGACGCCACGCAAACCCGTCTGCCCGACGAAAGCACCATTTTGAAATTCCGCCACCTGCTGGAGCGTCACGCTCTGGCCGATAGCATTTTTGCCCACGTCAGCGCC
>JAIRVJ010000067.1 GCA_031253955.1 Burkholderiaceae bacterium
CGCGCTCGCCGTAGAGGCTGAAGCTCTTGGAAAATGATGTAGCCACGAGAAAGTTCAGCCCCGCGGCGGCGAACTTGCCGATGACCGCGCCGTCTTCGGCCAGCCCGGCGGAAAAGCCCTGGTAGGCCATGTCGAGAAAGGGCGTGAGTTTTTGGGTTTTGACGGCCTCGATCACCAGATCCCACTGCGCGGGCGTCAAGTCGTAGCCGGTGGGATTGTGGCAGCAGGCGTGCAGCACCACGATGGTGCCGGCGGGCGCGGCGCGCAGGGCGGCGAGCATGGCGTCGAAGTCGATGCCGCGGCGCGCGGCGTCGTAGTAGGGATAGTTTTCTACCTTGAAACCGGCTTGCGTGAACAGGGCGCGGTGGTTTTCCCAACTGGGGTCGCTGATGAGCACCTTGGCGCCGGGGGCTACGTGCTTGAGCAGGTCGGCCCCAACCTTCAGCCCTCCGGTGCCGCCCAGCGCCTGAATCGTGGCGATGCGGCCGGAGCGCACCGGCTCGCTGTCCGCGCCGAACACCAGCGCCTTGACGGCGCTGTCGTAGGCGGCGATGCCGTCGATGGGCAGGTAGCCGCGCGCACTGGGATGTTTGAGCATGTCCTGCTCGGCGGCTTGCACGCATTGCAGCAGCGGCAGTTTGCCGTTTTCGTCGTAATACACGCCCACGCCCAGGTTGACTTTGTGGGGATTCGTGTCGGCGGCAAATTGTTCGTTCAGACCCAGAATCGGGTCGCGCGGGGCCATTTCGACGGAAGAAAAGAGGGACATGGTGTGGGGCCGGTGAGGTGGAGGGAGAGTGGATTTTATGGGGAAGGTGAGCGCTTGGCGTTGAGCGTTAAGCGCGGTTTTTCCCTCGCCCGCACACGGGAGAGAGGAGTAAAACGCGCAACGCCAGCCCGAATCGGTTATTGTTATTAGTTCCTCTCAAGGTTCGTTCTTCCCCTATGCCGCCCTCTGTCGCCAAGGCCGCCGCGCCGCCCGCGCCTGCCCAGGGCGAGTTCGTCAGCTTTCCCGGTTCGCCGTTCCAGCTTTTCCAGCCCTACCCGCCCGCGGGTGACCAGCCCACGGCCATCGCGCAACTGGTGGAAGGGGTGGAAAGCGGCGAGGCGTTCCAGACGCTGCTGGGCGTGACCGGCTCCGGCAAGACCTTCACCATGGCCAACGTGATCGCGCGGCTGGGGCGCCCGGCCATCGTGTTCGCGCCCAACAAGACGCTGGCCGCGCAGTTGTACAGCGAGTTCCGCGAGTTTTTCCCGAAGAACGCGGTGGAGTACTTCGTCAGCTACTACGACTACTACCAGCCCGAAGCTTACGTGCCGCAGCGCGACCTGTTTATCGAAAAAGACAGCGCCATCAACGAGCACATCGAGCAGATGCGCCTGTCGGCCACCAAGAGCGTGCTGGAGCGGCGCGATACGGTGGTGGTGGCCACCGTGTCGGCCATCTACGGCATCGGCGCGCCGGAAGATTATTTGCAGATGCGCATGATCCTGAAGGCGGGCGGCAAGCAGGGCCAGCGCGAGGCCATCGCGCAACTGGTGCGCATGCAGTACCAGCGCAACGACGCCGACTTCGCGCGCGGCACGTTCCGCGTGCGCGGCGACACCCTCGACGTGTTTCCCGCCGAGCACAGCGAGTTGGCGGTGCGCATCGAACTGTTCGACGACGAGGTGGAGAGCATCGCCCTGTTCGACCCGCTCACGGGCCGCGTGCGCCAGCAGGTGCCGCGTTTTGTGATCTACCCCAGCAGCCACTACGTCACCCCGCGCGAGAAAACGCTGGCGGCGCTGGACACCATCAAGCAGGAGCTGGCCGAACGGCTCCGATCGTTCACGCAGGCGGGCAAGCTGGTCGAGGCGCAGCGGCTGGAACAGCGCACCCGGTTCGATCTGGAAATGCTGGCCGAACTGGGCCACTGCAAGGGCATCGAGAACTACACGCGCCACCTTTCGGGCGCGCAGCCGGGCGAGCCGCCGCCCACGCTGACCGACTACCTGCCGCGCGACGCGCTGATGTTTCTGGACGAAAGCCACCAGATGATCGGCCAGCTCAACGCCATGTACAACGGCGACCGCTCGCGCAAGCAGACGCTGGTGGACTACGGCTTTCGCCTGCCGAGCGCGCTGGACAACCGGCCCCTGAAGTTCGCCGAGTTCGAGCGGCGGATGCGGCAAGCGATCTTCGTTTCCGCCACGCCCGCCGATTACGAAAAAGAGCACGCGGGCCAGGTCGTCGAGCAGGTGGTGCGGCCCACCGGCCTGGTCGATCCCGAAGTGCAAGTGCGCCCGGCCACGCACCAGGTCGATGACGTGTTGCAGGAAATCCGCATTCGCGCCGAGCTGGGCGAACGCGTGCTCATCACCACGCTCACCAAGCGCATGGCCGAGCAACTGACCGAATATCTGACCGACAACGGCGTGAAGGTGCGCTACCTGCACAGCGACATCGACACCGTGGAGCGCGTGGAAATCATCCGCGACCTGCGGCTGGGCGCGTTCGACGTGCTGGTGGGCATCAACCTGCTGCGCGAGGGGCTGGACATTCCGGAAGTCTCGCTGGTCGCCATTCTCGACGCCGACAAGGAAGGCTTTCTGCGCGCCGAACGCAGCCTGATCCAGACCATTGGGCGCGCGGCGCGCAACGCGCGCGGCAAGGCCATTTTGTACGCTGACCGCGTCACCAACTCGATGCAGCGGGCCATCGGCGAAACCGAACGCCGCCGCGCCAAGCAGATCGCCTTCAATGCCGAACACGGCATCACCCCGCGCGGCATCGTCAAACAGGTGCGCGATCTGATCGACGGCGTGTACAGCGGCAAGGACGACACGGCCCGCGTCCAGCCGCGTGCTGCCATGTTTGAGGAAGACGCGCTCCCGGAAAAAGACCTGGCGCGCGAAATCAAGCGACTCGAAAAGCAGATGCTGGCCCACGCCCGCAACCTCGAATTCGAGCAGGCCGCCCGCGCGCGCGACCAGCTCGCCCGCCTGAAAACCCGTGTGCTCGGCGCGGCGGGGGAAGATCACATAGGCTGAAACGAAGATGTAAGGCTGCTATGATTGACAAAATTAGTCGGAAATTGCCCCGCCGCCGTTAGCGCCGCGGCTTTCCGGCTGGCTTTCGATTCACGGCATTTGGAAGGAGTACCTCATGCGTTTGACCACCAAAGGACGGTTCGCGGTGACGGCCATGCTGGATATCGCGCTGCGCCGCGACACGGGGCCTGTGACGCTGGCGATGATCAGCCAGCGCCAGCAGATTTCGCTGTCGTATCTGGAACAGCTTTTCGGCAAGCTGCGCCGCAAGGATCTGGTCGAATCCACGCGCGGCCCAGGCGGCGGCTACACGCTGGGGCGCGAGCCTGGCGATATTTCCGTGGCCGACATCGTGCTGTCGGTGGACGAGCCGATTGACGCCACCCACTGCGGCGGCAAGGGCAACTGCCGCACCGACGGCGGCCGCTGCCTGACGCATGATTTGTGGTCTTCGCTGAACGATCACCTGATGAACTTCCTCCACAGCGTGACCTTGGAGGGCCTGGTCAACGAGCGGATCGCCCAGGGCGCGGACGCGGACGACGCCCAGGACGCGGACGTGAGCGGGGCGCCGGCCATCAAGCGCGCCATTTCCAGGATGCCGGTGGTCAAGCCCATTCGCGTGCGTTCGCCCAACTCGGTCTTCGCGCTGGGCGGGTACGCTTCCAAATAAGTAGCTCCATGCCCTTGTGTCGTATGGTTTTACGGCTTGAAACACTCTGAAAAACGCGACTGCGACGCCATGAATTCCACCCTGCCTATTTACATGGACTACGCCGCCACCACGCCGGTCGATCCGCGTGTGGCCGACGTCATGATCCCGTGGCTGCGCGGGCATCACGGCAACCCGGCCAGCAGCAGCCACGCCTGGGGCTGGGAGGCCGAGCAGGCGGTGGAGCAAGCGCGCGCGCAAGTGGCCGATCTGATCGCAGCCGATGCGCGCGAGATCGTCTGGACGAGCGGCGCCACCGAGTCGGACAACCTGGCCATCAAAGGCGCGGCGCATTTCTACCAAGCCAAGGGCCGGCACCTCATCACCGTCAAGACCGAGCACAAGGCGGTGCTTGACACCCTGCGCGCGCTCGAGCGCGAGGGCTTCGAGGTCACGTATCTGGACGTGCGGCCCGACGGCCTGCTTGATCTGGATGCCTTCAAGGCCGCGCTGCGCCCCGGCACCATTCTGGCCAGCGTCATGCTGGTCAACAACGAAATCGGCGTGATTCAGGACGTGGACGCCATTGGCGAGATCTGCCGCGAGCGCGGCGTGCTCTTCCACGTCGATGCCGCGCAGGCCACCGGAAAAGTCGCCATCGACCTGCAAAACCAGCCCATCGACCTGATGAGCCTGGCCAGCCACAAGACTTACGGCCCCAAGGGCATCGGCGCGCTGTATGTGCGGCGCAAACCGCGCGCCCGCATCGAGGCGCAAATGCACGGCGGCGGGCACGAGCGCGGTATGCGCTCCGGCACGCTGCCCACGCACCAGATCGTCGGCATGGGCGAGGCGTTTCGCATCGCCAAGATAGAGATGGCGCGCGACAACGAGCAGGCGTGGAAGCTGCACCATCGCCTGCTCGAAGGATTGAGCAGCGTGGAGCAAGCCTTCCTCAACGGCCACCCCACGCAGCGCGTGCCGCAGTGCGTCAACATGAGTTTCAATTACGTCGAGGGCGAGTCGCTCATGATGGGCATCAAGGGTCTGGCCGTCAGCAGCGGCTCGGCCTGCACCTCCGCCAGCCTGGAGCCCAGCTACGTGCTGCGCGCGCTGGGCCGCAGCGACGAGCTGGCGCATTCGTCCCTTCGCATCACCTTCGGGCGCTTTACCACCGCGCAGGAGATCGACTACGCAGTCCAGACCATCGGCGAAAACGTGCGCCGCCTGCGCGCGCTCTCCCCGTTGTGGGAGATGTATCAGGAGGGGGTGGACCTTTCCACCGTCCAATGGGCGGCGCATTGAGGAGCACACGACATGGCCTATTCCGACAAAGTCATTGACCATTACGAAAACCCGCGCAACGCCGGCAGCTTCGACAAGAGCGACGCCAGCGTGGGCACCGGGATGGTGGGCGCGCCCGCCTGCGGCGATGTGATGAAGCTGCAAATCAGGGTCAACCCGGCCACGGGCGTGATTGAAGACGCGCGCTTCAAAACCTACGGCTGCGGTTCGGCCATCGCGTCCTCATCGCTCGTCACCGAATGGGTCAAGGGCAAAACGCTGGATCAGGCCACCGAGTTGAAAAACAGCCAGATCGCCGAAGAACTGGCGCTGCCGCCGGTCAAAATCCATTGCTCGATCCTGGCTGAAGACGCCATCAAGGCGGCGGTGCAGGATTACAAAAACAAGCACGCGGCTTGAAGTTTGACGCCAAACGCTCCACGCTCAACCACAAACAATGCCCGTCACCCTCACCGAAGCCGCCGCGCGGCACGTCAGCAAATACCTCGCCAGACGCGGCAAGGGCGTGGGCGTGCGCCTGGGCGTCAAAACCACCGGCTGCTCCGGCCTGGCCTACAAGCTCGAATACGTCGATGAAGTCGCGCCCGAAGACGCGCTGTTCGAGCAGCGCGGCGTCAAGCTCATGGTCGATCCCAAAAGCCTGGCCTACCTCGATGGCACCGAACTCGACTACGTGCGCGAGGGACTGAACGAAGGCTTCAAATTCCACAACCCCAACGAGCGCGACCGCTGCGGCTGCGGGGAATCTTTTCGGGTGTGATGGCGCGATGCAGGGCGTGAGAGGTGGAAACTATTAATTTGGTAGCTATTTGTCTTGATATTATATGATTTTTAAAATGTTTTGTTCTTGTAAATCTGTGTTTTATTGAGACAATGAGCTATTAAAACAATAGTTGACTTTCTACTTCTTCGCCATCTTTCATCGTTGTGGTGCAATGACGAACATGTCCTGCTGCGTCGCAACGCACACACTGGAACTTTTTCATGCACTTGCAGATTAAAAACCCGCGGGCACACGATCTGGCCAGCAAGATCGCCGAGCAGTGCCATGTTTCAATGACCGAGGCAGTCGTGCAGGCGCTGGAAACCGAATACCGCCGCATGGCCGCACGGCAACCTGTGGCCGGGTACTCAGGCGCAGCCATGTGGGCCACGCCGCCCCGGATTGATGAACCGCGCGCGAGCGTGCAGGAGTTGCTGGCAATTGCCGATGAGGCCGCCGCGTGCGTGCAGCGGCCCTATGCCGATCATGCCGATCTCCTGTACGACGAGAGCGGTTTGCCAAGATGATTGTCGATACATCGGCCCTGATCGCTATTCTCTACCGCGAACCCGAAGCGGCGGTTTTCACACGGATCATCCACGATGCCCGAGTGTGCCGGATGAGCGTGGCCAGCTATGTCGAACTGTCGATAGTGATTGCAAAACAGCTTGGCCCGCACGGGACGCGCCAAACCAGGGCTTTTTTGCACAGCGCCGGTATCGTGCCTGAGCCTGTCACGCTCGAACAAGGCGAACTGGCCCGGCAAGCTTTTTTCGCCTTCGGCAAGGGGCGTCACAAGGCGGGTTTGAATTTCGGCGATTGCTTTTCCTATGCGTTGGCGAAGGCCACCGGCGAGCCGCTCCTGTTCAAGGGCGAGGACTTCAGCGCAACGGATGTCGAAAAAGCTGCTTGATGCCCGCTCTGAACGCCCAACGCCCGGCGCCACCATGAACCTCCAATCCACCGACTTCGAGCTGTTCGGCCTGCCGCCGCGTTTCGCGCTGGACGCGGCGCAAATCGACGCACGCTGGAAGGCGTTGCAGCGCCAGACGCACCCGGATCGCTTTGCCGCCGAAGGCGCGGCGGCGCAGCGCGTGGCGCTGCAATGGTCGGCGCGCATCAACCAGGCGCGCCAGCGCCTGAAAGACCCGCTCTCGCGCGCCGCCTACCTGTGCGAACTGCACGGCGCGGCCATCGACGCCGAGCGCAACACCGCGATGCCGCCGGAGTTTCTGATGCAGCAAATGACGTTGCGCGAGGCGCTCGATGATGCCGCGGACAGCCGCGCCGCCATGGACCAGGTGGAGCATCAATGGCAATCGCTGCGCCGCGATCTGCTCTTGAAAATAGAGCGGCAAACAGATGCCCAGGCCGACTGGCCCGCCGCCGCCGAGTCAGTGCGCGCGCTGATGTTCTTGCAGCGGCTGGAAAGCGAGATCGCGCGCAAGCGTGCGAAACTTGACGATCTTTCCCCTCTCCCTGTCATTCCCGCGAAGGCGGGAATTGCGGGAGAAGGGCAGGGATGAGGGCCGGCCGCAGGCCGGGGAGCGCCGCCTTAACCTTTGTGTGCCCATGTTCTTGCGCCGCGTTTGAGGATACGCTGCCACCAGCCTTCGGCTGGCCCTCTCCCCAACCCTCTCCCGCAAGCGGGCGAGGGAGAAAACCACGTCCAACGCTCAACGCTCAACGCTCAACGCCAAACCGTCCCCCATGCCCTTGCTGCAAATTTCCGAACCCGGTCAATCGCCCGATCCGCACCAGCGGCGCGTGGCCGTCGGCATGGACCTGGGCACCACGCATTCGCTGGTGGCGGGGGTGCGCCATGGCGTGGCCGAATGCCTGCCGGATGAACAGGGCCGCGTGCTGCTGCCTTCGGTGGTGCGCTATCTGGCGGGCGGCGGGCGGCGCATCGGCTGGGCCGCGCTGCAAGGCGATGCGCCCGATGCGGCAAACACCATCGCTTCCGTCAAGCGCCTGATGGGCCGCGCGCTGGCGGACGTGGCGCACGCCGATAAGCTCCCCTACGCGCTGATTGACCGGCCCGGCATGGTGGCCGTGCGCACCGTGGCGGGCGAAAAATCGCCGGTGCAAGTGAGCGCCGAAATTCTGGCCACGCTGCGCCAGCGCGCCGAAGATTCGCTGGGCGGCGAGTTGCACGGCGCGGTAATTACCGTGCCCGCCTATTTCGACGACGCGCAGCGCCAGGCCACCAAGGACGCCGCGCGGCTGGCCGGGCTGAACGTGCTGCGCCTTATCAACGAGCCGACGGCGGCGGCCATCGCCTACGGGCTGGACCACGCCGCTGAAGGGGTGTATGCCGTGTTCGACCTGGGCGGCGGCACGTTCGATGTATCCGTGCTGCGCCTTGCGCGGGGCGTGTTCGAGGTGATCGCCACCGGGGGCGACTCGGCCCTGGGCGGCGACGACTACGACCAGATGCTGGCCGACTGGCTGCTGGAGCGCGCCGGTCAGCCCCCGCCCGGCGCCGCTGGGCGCGCGGCGCTGAAAAGCGCGGCGCGGGCTATCAAGGAAACTCTGAGCACTGCTGATTCAATAGCTGCCAGTGCATACTGCAACTGGGTTAAACCCGGATTTGATGTAAAAAAAACGGACTTCGAGGCGCTCACCGCGCCGCTCACCGCGCGCTGCGTCGCCATCACGCGGCAGGTGCTGCGTGACGCCAGCCTTGCGCCCGCCGGGGTGCAAGGCGTGGTGCTGGTGGGCGGGGCGACCCGTATGCCGCAAATCCGCCGCGCCGTGGCCGCGCTGTTTGGCCGCGCGCCGCTCACCAACCTGAACCCGGACGAAGTGGTGGCGCTGGGCGCGGCTATTCAAGCCCACCAACTGGCCGGCCACGGCGCGGCCCATGACCTGCTGCTGCTGGACGTGACGCCGCTGTCGCTGGGCATCGAAATCATGGGCGGCCTGACCGAGCGCATCGTGCCGCGCAACCAGACCCTTCCGGTGGCTATGGCGCAAGACTTCACCACCTATCAGGACGGCCAGACCGCGCTGGCGCTGCACGTGGTGCAGGGCGAGCGCGATCTGGCGCAAGACTGCCGCAGTCTGGCGCGCTTCACGCTGCGCGGCATCCCGCCGATGGCGGCGGGCGCGGCGCGCATCCGCGTCACCTTCACCGTCGATGCCGACGGTTTGCTGCACGTCAGCGCGCGTGAGCAGGCCAGCGGCGTCGAGGCGCAAATCGACGTGAAACCCAGCTACGGCCTGAACGACGAGCAGATCGCCCACATGCTGCAAGACTCTTTTGCCACCGCCGAGGCCGACATGCAGGCGCGCGCGCTGATCGAAGCGCGCGTCGATGCCGACCGCCTGCTGCTGGCCACGCAAAGCGCGCTTCATGCCGACGGCGCGCTGCTCGCGCCGCCGGAGCGCGCCGCCATCGACGCGCTGATGCAATCGCTGCGCGCTGTCACCGCCAACACGCAAGACGCCGCCGCCGTCGAAGCCGCCGCCAAGGCGCTGGCCCAAGGCACCGAAGCCTTCGCCGCCGCGCGCATGAACGCCGGCATTCAGAAGGCGCTGGCGGGTAAAAACGTGGCGGCGCTGTAGATGCCAGTCATTGACACTTTGCTCGATGCCCTGTACGGCATCAGAAACTGCCGGCCCCCATCCCTACCTTCCCCCGCACGCGGGGGAAGGAGCTTGGATTCCCTCCCCCGCGTGCGGGGGAGGGTTAGGGTGGGGGCAGACGGCGCAAAAACGCTCTAATACGCCTTGCAAACCATGCCCTCCCTCAAAATCCTCCCCCACCCCGAATACGCGCCCGGCGGCGCGCAATTTCAGGTTCTCGCGGGCGACTCCATCTGCGAGGCGCTGATCGGACACGGCATCGAAATCGACCATGCCTGCGGCATGAAGTGCGCCTGCACCACTTGCCACGTCATCGTGCGGCAGGGCTATGAATCGCTGCCGCCGCCCGGCGAAGACGAAGAAGACCTGCTCGACCGCGCCTGGGGACTGGAGCCGCAATCGCGCCTGTCGTGCCAGGCCATCGTGGGGCGCGAAAATCTGACGGTGGAAATTCCGCGCTACTCCATCAACCACGCCAAAGAGAAATGAATCACGTCGTCATGCCCGCGAAGGCGGGAATGACGAAATACATTTGAACGCGAATCAGCATGACCCGCCAAATCGTCCTCGATACCGAAACCACCGGCCTCTCGGCCGAAAGCGGCGACCGCATCATCGAACTGGGCTGCGTCGAGCTGGTGGGCCGCAAGCTCACCGGCAACAACCTGCATTTTTACTTCAACCCCGAACGCGACAGCCACGAAGATGCGCTCAAGGTGCACGGCATCAGCAACGACTTTCTGCGCGACAAACCCAAGTTCGCCGAAGCCGCCGACGAAATCCTGCGCTATCTGGAAGGCGCCGAACTCATCATCCACAACGCCGCGTTCGACGTGGGTTTTCTCGACAAGGAACTCGAACGCCTGGGTCAACCGCCGCTGGCCGGCCGCGTCGAAAAAATCATCGACACCCTGGGCATGGCCAAGGAGCTTTACCCCGGCAAGCGCAACAGCCTGGACGCGCTGTGCGACCGTCTGGGGGTGGACAACTCAAGCCGCACCCTGCACGGCGCCCTGCTCGACGCTGAACTGCTGGCCGACGTTTACATCCACCTCACGCGCGGGCAAGAAACGCTGCTGATCGACCTGGGCGCGGTAGGCGGCGAAAGCCAGCGCGCCGAACGCGCCGACCTGAGCGGGCTTGACCTGCCGGTGCTGCGCGCCAGCGCGCAGGAACTGGCCGCGCACAACGAAACCCTGGCCCAAATCGACCAGGCCAGCGGCGGCAAGACGGTGTGGCGGAAGCTGCAAGAAGCTCTGGCCTGAGAGCCTGTTCATAGTCTTTTCGGGGTCGCGTCGGGTCGCAATCGGGATGAGTTGGCGCACCGGGCGCGCCGCATGGGCTACTGCCCATGCAAGCGGCTGGCGCGCCAAATCGCCCGATTTCGACCCAACCCGAAGGGCAGGAGCCTTTTCGGGCGGTCTGCGGCGTTGCAAATCCTCGCCATAGCACAGCTATGGCTGCGGTTTGCGCCTTGCAGCCCATCCCGAAAAGGCACCTGCGCGGCCCCGAAAAGACTATGAACAGGCTCTGATAAAATTGCCCCCTTCGCCAGCGCGCGAAACCGGGTGATTAGCTCAGCGGTAGAGCACTGCCTTCACACGGCAGGGGTCACATGTTCGATCCATGTATCACCCACCATACGAATCAAGCACTTGTCCATGATTGGCCAGGTGCTTTTTTTTGGCCGGTGCAATTTTGGCAGAGCGCGCGGCACCGACTTTGCTGAGCGCGGCGCGTTTGACGCGCGCACACCCTATTTCAAGCCGTGGGGTTCCTTTACATTTCTTTAGGCGCGCCGCGGGCGTGCGTGAGGGCGCGGCGGCTATCATGAAAACTTTTGCCGCACATCATGTCTGATTCCCAACAAGACCTTGCCGCCGCCTTTGCCAGCCAGCCGTCTGCGCGCAAGCGGCGGCGACCGTGGCTGTCGGCGCTGGTGGTGCTGCTGTTCATCGGCGCGCTGGCGGGCGGGGCGGTTTATCTGGTGCAGCGGGCCAAGAGTCCTGCTTCTTCAAACAGCGGGCCGGGTGGCGGACCTGGCGGCGGGCCGGGCGGCGGTTTTGGCGGCGGGCGGGCCGGCGGCGGTGGCGGCGCAGCGAGCGTGACGGTGGGCGAGGCCACAGCCACGCAGGGCAAGTTGCCGATCCTGATCGACGCGCTGGGCACCATCACGCCGCCGCGGTCGGCCACGCTGGTGCCGCAGGTTTCGGGCACGCTCATTGAAGTGCTGTTTACCGA
Organism: Burkholderiaceae bacterium; assembly: GCA_031253955.1. GTDB lineage: Bacteria > Pseudomonadota > Gammaproteobacteria > Burkholderiales > Burkholderiaceae_C > Ottowia. The sequence continues at coordinate 11,586 of JAIRVJ010000067.1, forward strand.
AGGCCAGATGGTCAAGCAAGGCCAGGTGCTGGCGCGCGTGGATCCGCGCCCGTATCAACAGGCGCTGGCGCAGGCGCAGGGCCAGCGCGCGCGCGATCAGGCGCAACTGGCCGTGGCGCAGGTGACGCGGCAACGCTACCAGCGCCTGCTGGAGCAAGACTCCATCGCGCGGCAGGATTTCGATACGCAAGACGCGCTGGTCAAGCAGTTGCAAGGCACGGTGGAGGCCGATCTGGCCGCCGAGAAAGCCGCGCGCATCAATCTGGATTTGTCGGTGATCGCCGCGCCGTTCAGCGGCCTGATCGGTCTGCGCGCGGTCGATCCGGGCAACTACGTATCCACGGGCACGACCAGCGGCATCGCCACGCTCACGCAGATTGAGCCGATCGACGTGGTGTTCGCGCTGCCGCAAGACCGCATTCCCGACGTGCAGGCTGCCGCCCGCGCCGGGCATTTGCCGGTCATGGCGCTGGACCGCGCCCGCGCGCGGCAACTGGCGGCGGGGCGCTTTCTCACGCTGGACAACCAGGTCAACGTCTCCACCGGCACGGTGCGCGCCAAGGCGCGTTTCGACAATGCCGGCGCGAGCCTGTTTCCCGGCCAGTTTGTCAACGTGCGACTGGAGTTGGGCACGACGGCGGGCGTGCTGGTGCCGGTCACGGCGGTGCGCACCGGGCCGGATGGCGATTACGTGTATGTGATCGACCAGGAGAGCATCGCCCGTATGCGCCCGGTCAAGCGCGGGCTGGCGACCGATACGCAGATTCTGATCGCGCAAGGCTTGCAGGCGGGCGAGCAGATCGTTTCCGAAGGGGGTGACCGCGTGAAAGACGGCGCCCCAGTGCGCCGGGCCGATGAAGCGGGCGCGCCAGCCGCTGGCGCTTCCGGCGCGTGGCCCGCCGCATCGGGCGGGCAAGGCGCGCGGGGCGGAGCCGGGCGCCCCGACTTGAGCAGCTTGCCGCCGCAGGTGCGCGAAAAGCTCAAGAACATGAAGCCCGAAGAGCGGCGTGCGTACCTCGAACAGTTGCGCACGCAACGGGCGGCGCGCGAAGGCGCTTCGGGCGCGCCGGCGGCCAATTAAGGTGGTTTTGCTTTGGCCGTGAACATTTTTTCTGGCGCGGCGAGCTTTCTTTTCCTTCTCCCCCTTGTGGGAGAGGGTAGGGAGAGGGAGTGCGCGGCGCCAAGCCAAAGTTCTTCAACCACCGCCGCCGGCCCTCTCCCCAACCCTCTCCCGCAAGCGGGCGAGGGGGCAATATCCCAACCCTCTCCCACAAGTAGGCGAGAGAAAAAAACATGAACGTCTCGCGCATCTTCGTGCAGCGCCCGGTGGCGACGGCGCTGTTCATGGTCGCCATCGTGCTGGCGGGGTTGCTGGGGCTGCGTTTTCTGCCGCTGTCGGCGCTGCCGCAGGTCGATTACCCGACCATTCAGGTGAGCACGCTCTACCCCGGCGGCAGCCCCGACGTGATGAGCCGCACCGTCACCGCGCCGCTGGAAAACCAGTTCGGCCAGATGCCAGGGCTGGACCGCATGACCAGCGTAAGCAGCGCGGGCGTGTCGCGCATCACGCTGCAATTCGCACTCAACGTCAGCATGGAGGTGGCCGAGCAGCAGGTGCAGGCGGCCATGAACGCAGCCGGCCTGCTGCTGCCGGCCGACTTGCCCGCCCCGCCCGTGTACGCCAAGGTCAACCCGGCGGACGCGCCGGTGATGCAACTGGCCATTACTTCCGACAGTCTGCCGCTCACGCAAGTGCAGGACATGGTCAACACCCGGCTGGCGCTGAAGATCAGCCAGATTTCCGGCGTCGGCCTGGTCACGCTGGCCGGCGGCCAGCGCCCCGCCGTGCGGGTGCAGGGCGATTTGCAGGCGCTGGGCGCGATGGGGCTGGCCTTGAGCGCGCTCACCACGGCCGTCGGCAACGGCAACGCCAACAGCGCCAAGGGCAGCATCGACGGCCCCACGCGCCAATACAGCATCAACGCCAACGACCAGCTCGGCGCGGCGGCCGATTACCGCAACCTCATCATCGCCTACGCGGGCGGCGCGCCGGTGCGCCTGAAAGACGTGGCGCACGTGATCGACGGCGCGGAAAACGACCGGCTGGCCGCCTGGACGATGATCGGCGGGGAAACGGCAGCCGCGGGCGCACCGGCGGCGCTTACCCAGGCCATCATCCTGAACGTGCAGCGCCAGCCTGGCGCCAACGTGATCGCCACGGTGGACGCCATCAAAAAGCAGTTGCCCGCGCTGCAAGCAACCTTGCCGCAAAGCGTGCACATCACCGTGCTGACGGATCGCACGCTGGGCATTCGCGCCTCGGTCGAGCACGTGGAGATGGAGCTGATCCTGGCCGTGGTGATGGTGGTGTTGGTGATCTTTTTCTTCCTGCACAGCTTGCGCGCCACGGTCATTGCCAGCATCGCCGTGCCCATTTCGCTCATGGGCACGGTGGGCGCGATGTACCTGCTCGGCTATTCGCTCAACAACCTGTCACTGATGGCGCTGACCATTGCCACCGGCTTCGTGGTGGATGACGCCATTGTGATGATCGAGAACATCTCGCGCCACCTGGAAGAACTGCGCAAGAACGCTCCCGCGCCGGGGGGCGATCCGGCCTCAAAGCTGGCGCTGCTGCGCGTGGCGATGCAGGCGGCGCTGGAGGGCGCGGGGGAAATCGGCTTCACCATCATTTCGCTCACGGTCTCGCTGATCGCGGTACTGATCCCGCTGCTGTTCATGCAGGAGGTGATCGGGCGGCTGTTCCGCGAATTTGCGGTGACGCTGGCCATCACCATCTTGTTTTCCGCGCTGGTCTCGCTCACGCTGGTGCCCATGATGTCGGCGCGCTGGCTGGAGCCGCTCGATAGCGCGCACGGGCGGCTGGCGCGGCGCATCCAGAACAGCTTTGAATGGGTGGTGGCGCGCTACGACCGGGGCTTGACCTGGGTGCTCTCGCACCAGCGGCTCACGCTCGCCGTCGCCATCGGCACGCTGGCGCTCACCGTATTCATGTACTGGGCCAGGCCCAAGGGCCTGTTCCCCACGCAAAGCACCGGCCAGTTGCAGGCGCAGGTCATGGCCGCCAGCGACGTTTCTTTTGCCCGCATGTCGGCGCTGCAAGGGCAGGCCGCGCGTGTCATCGCCGACGATCCGGCGGTGCTTTCGCTTAGTTCCGTGGTCGGCGTCGATGGGGTCAACAACATGGCGCTGTCGGCGGGGCATCTGCTCATCAATCTCAAGGACCGGCCCTTGTTCGGCGACACCGAAGCGGCGATCATGCAGCGGCTGCGCGAGGTCGTCGTGCGGCAGGTGCCCGGCGTGCAGATTTATTTGCAGCCGACGCAGGACTTGACGGTCGATTCCGACACCGGCCCCACGCAATACCGGTTCGATCTGGAAGGCGTGGACACCGCGCTCATCAACCAGTGGGCGCAGCGCCTGGCGGCGAAAATCGCCACCCTGCCCGAAATCAGCCACGCCACCAGCGACGCCGGCGCCACCGGGCTGGCAGCCATGATCGAGGTGGACCGCGACACCGCCTCGCGCCTGGGCGTGACCGCCAGCAGCCTGGACAACGCGCTATACAACGCCTTCGGCCAGCGCATCGTCTCCACCATCTTCAGCGAAACCAGTCAGTACCGCGTGATTCTGGAAGCCGCGCGGCAAGACAAGCCCGGCCTGCAAGCCCTGGCCGACATGCCGGTGCAAGTGCAAGTCACCAGCGGCAGCGCCACCAGCGGCGGCACCACGCCACTATCTTCTTTCGCGCGGGTGGTGGAGCAGCCCGCGCTGCTGCAAGTCACGCGCGTGGGGCAGTACCCCGCCGCCACGGTGGGGTTCGACACCGCGCCGGGCGTATCGCTGGGCGCGGCGGTGCGGGCCATCGGCGATGCGGCGCGGGCCGAGGGGCTGCCCGAAGCCGTCACGCTGCGCTTTACCGGCGCGGCGGGATCGTATGAGGGGTCGCTGTCCAACCAGATTTGGCTGATTCTGGCTGCGGTGGTGTGCGTTTACATTGTGCTGGGCGTGCTCTATGAGAGCTACGTGCACCCGCTCACCATTTTGTCCACACTGCCTTCGGCGGGCGTGGGCGCGCTCTTGGCGCTGTGGATCACCGGGCACGCGCTGGACGTGGTGGGCATCATCGGCCTGGTGCTGCTGATCGGCATCGTCAAGAAGAACGCGATCATGATGATCGACTTCGCCATCGAAGCCGAGCGCGGGCGCGGCATGCCCCCGCGCGAAGCGATCCACCAGGCCGCGCTGCTGCGCTTTCGCCCAATCCTGATGACCACGCTGGCCGCGCTGGCCGCCGCCGTGCCGCTGATGCTCAGCTTCGGCAACGGCGGCGAATTGCGCCGGCCCCTGGGCATCGCCATCTTCGGCGGACTGGTGCTCTCACAGCTGCTCACGCTGTTCACCACCCCGGTGGTCTATCTGGCCTTCGACCGCCTGGGGCGCTATCTGGACCGCCGGCAGGCCGCAGAGATTGGCGCCGCCGAAAACGAGGGAACCGCCACGGCATAAATCGTCTGAATTTCGTGATTATTGCCAAGCCACACAATTTCGTTGTAATATGCTGCCACAAGTTGGTGGCAGCTTGTGTGTGTCAGTGCTTTGGTTATGACGCCATGGGTGTTGCCAATCCAGTAAGCCCCTGAACTTGGTTTGGCCGAGACATTCGACTTCAGGAGAAGACATGCGCAGTCATCCGCACGTGCAGTGCGCAACAACATCGAAGGCTTGGTGGCGTGCCGAAAGGTGTCTGCCGGCTCCGGGGAATTTTCTGCGTTTTTTCCTGGCCGGTGCAGCCTCTGTCTGTGGGCTGTTTTTTCTGACGTGTGCAACCCCGGCATCGGCTGCGGATTGGACGGTTGAACGCGTCAGCCTCTTTGCCAGCCGGGGCGGCGCGCTGGCTGAAAACCGCAGGGTTCCGGCTGCCGCCGGATCGCTCGCGTCCACCGGCGTTGAAGTCGTCGATTTCGTCCAATCCACCCCATCGTCCAATCGCACCGAGTGGAAATGGCGTTTACGCAACGTGTCGGGGACGGTGCTCGACGGCCTGCGTCTGACCGGGCTGATCGACGTGGACATTTCCGCGCCCGCCAACACCTACTTCAACGAAACCGCCGTGCCGCTGGCCTTGACCGCGCCGGCAGAACACGTTGCCGCCGATCGTTGGGAAATTGGCGAGCCGGGCTACTTCACGGGAATGCTGCTGGCGCGCGCCGCCCAGGGGGAATTGCGCAATGTGGTGAACCTGCCCGCGCAAGGCGACGATGTGGCCCTAGCCTTGTCCGCCGTGCCGGGTACGCTCGATCCCGATCAGGAAGTGACCGCTTGGCTGATCCTCGATCAGACCGCAGCAGAAGGTCTGCAACAAAAAGATGCCGCCAACGGTCTGACCCAGAACATTCAGTTTTATCTGTATAAGAATCCGGTGCCCATCACGACCTACTTGGCAGACTACGCCGTCACGATCGTGCCGGACACGCCCACGGTACAGGTCGGAGAGCAGGTCGAATTCACCATTGAAGTAACCAACCTTGGGCTGACCGATGGAACGGGCGCAACGCTGACCGGCACGGTGCCCGCGCAGATTGTCGGCGTGACCTGGAGCTGCGTCGCGCAAGGTGCGGCGGCTTGCCTGACGCCTGCGGGTTCCGGCAGCGCGCTGTCCGTGCGAGGGCTAGCGCCTGCTTCTGCGGGCGGCAAGTTGATCATCACAGTGCGCGGCACCGGCGTGACAAACGCCACGGTCGATCTGCCGGTAACCGTGGCGCCCACACATGCCGACACCGTGGATGCCAACCTGGGCAACAACACGGATTCCGCCACGGTCGTCATCAGCTCGGGATCGACGGCGCAGGCCGATCTGGAAATCACGAAAACCACGCCTACTCCGATCGTGAGGGTTAATCAACAGGCCCAGTTCGATATCGTCGCCATCAACCATGGACCCAACGACGCTCCACAAGCCCGTTTAAGCGACGTAGTTCCGGCCGAATTCACCGGCGTAACGTGGACTTGCACAGCCACCGGCGGCGCCCAGTGCCCCGTGGCATCCGGCAACGGCTCCGATATCGACCTGACCACGGACATGCCCGTCGGATCGATGGTGAACGTTCAGGTCAAGGGCACGCTCACGCAAGCCAAGTCCAATGTGCTCAACACCGCCAGCATTGCCTCCAAAGTGTCTGATCCCGATCCGGGCAACAACACTTCGTCGGCCAGCATCAATGCAACGGCAGCAACCGCTGCCGCCCCGCAGCCCATTCCCTCGCTGGAATGGAGCGCGCTGATCGTACTTTCGCTTTTGACCGCCCTGCTGGGCTGGGGACAACTTGCTTGGCGCGGCAATGCGCGCCGGTTCTGGCGCTCGGTGCTGCCGGGGGGCATCGTTGCGTGGTTTTTGCTGCTGCCGGGTCAATCCCACGCGATTTTCGTGAACGGTAACTTCGAGACCCAGAATTTTGATGGCTGGACCAGACGCTACGGCACCAATCCGGGGCTGGGCGGCAGCCCGCCATTTCAGGTATCCGATGTGCGAATCAGCGCCGGCGGGGTGGGGAAAACCACGATCGTGGGTAGCCGTTTCGACCCGCGCGCTCCTCAACTGGTGCTGCCGCGCCAGGGCAACTTCTCGGCCAAGGTGAACGATGAGGACAACTCGTATCACCTCAACGAGATCAGCCAGAAAGCGATCATTGCGGAGTCCGACCGCGATCCGGGTGACGGCAAGCTGCACGTGCGTTTCAGCTACGCGGCAGTGCTGGAAGATCCCAACCACACCCCCACCGAACAACCGTACTTTTTTGTCGAGCTTCAGGATTTGACCCAAGGCGAGACGCTGTACTACGACTTTGCGTTTTCCAACCAGCCGGGCCGGCTTTTCTACACGACGGTTGTTGGCGGGTCCAAGTGGATGTCCACGCCGTTCATCGACGTGGATATGGTGGTGCCCGACAGCAGCCTTGGCCACGAACTGCAAATCCGCGTCGTGGGCGCCGATTGTTCGCTGGGCGCGCACGGTGGCTATGTGTATGTGGATGCCTTCGGCTCGGTGAGTATTCCGCCGCAGGGCGCGTGCATTCCTGACCTCAAGGCGCGCTCCAAGCCGGGTAACGTGCAGCTCACATGGAGCGACACCGGGGCGGCCTCCTACGCCGTTTACCGCGCGGACAAGCTCGAAGGCCCCTACATCCGCCTTGGCACAACGCAGTCGCGTTACTCAACCTGGCTGGATCGCACGGTGCAGGCAGGCCACATCTATTACTACAGCGTGCGCACGCTCGACGCGGAAGATCACGAGCTATGCAGTTCGGGCGAAATTGCCACCGTCGTGCCGGAGCACTGGAGCATCGGCGATCCGGTGAACCGGCCTCCGGTATTCACCAGTACCCCCGTGCTTTCGGGCGACATCCGCGCGCCGTATGAATACCAAGCGCTGGCAGAGGACGCCGACGGCGATGCGCTGACATACCGGCTGCTGTATGCGCCCGTGGGCATGGCAGTGGATGCCGCCACCGGAAAGATCGACTGGCAGCCCGACCTGATGGGCGACTACCGCGTCAATCTCCAGGTTGCCGATCCAAGCGGCCTGCTGGCCAGTCAGGCGTTTTCCATCCACGTGGTGGATGGCAATCTGCCACCCACGATCACCAGCCAGTTTCCATCCAAGGTGCCGGCTGGCGTGAACTACGCGCATCAGGTGCAGGCCACCGACCCTGAAAAGGGGCCTTTGCAATACACCGTGGGCAGTCAGGCCACGGGCCTGACGATTGATGCGTCCGGCCGTATCACGTGGACCAATCCGCAGCCCGGCACGTATCCGCTGACGATTCAGGTGACCGACCAATATGGCGCGCGCGACGTGCAGCAAGTGGTGGTGGCCGTGCAGGCGTTTCCTGAATTCACGAGTCTGCCGGTGGTCACGGCGACGACGGGGCAGCCCTATACCTATCCGGCCAGCGCCAGCGACAAAGACAGTGACACGCTGACCTACGGCGTGGAAGCCGGCCCCGCCGGCCTGATCATTGACCCGAACACAGGGGTGGTGAGCTGGCCCGCGCCCGTCACGGGCAATGTCACGGTAACACTGACGGTCGTCGATCCGGACGGCAATACCGGCAGGCAGACCTATACCCTGCGCGTGACGGCGACGCCCAACCGCGCGCCGGTGTTCACGGCCACGCCGGTCACTTATGTGGCTTACCCTGCCGCTTACGCCTATACAGCCACGGCCACCGACGCCGATGGCGACAACCTGCTCTGGAAACTGTTGCAGGCGCCGCCGGGCATGACGATCAACGAGCGCACCGGCGCCATTGCCTGGAAGTTCACGAGCGACGTCACGGGCAAATTCCCGGTGCGCGTGCAGGTCGATGACCGGCGCGGCGGCGTGGCCGAGCAGAGCTTTGAGGTTCAGGTGCCGGTGTACGGCAATGGCGCGCCGTCCATCACCAGCCGCCCGGCCAGCCAGGTGCGTGCGGGGCTGGTATACAGCTACACGGTCACAGCCACCGACCCCGAGAACGATCCGCTGACCTACCGTCTGGTTCAGGGGCCGGCTGCCGCAGCGTTGAACGGCAACCAGTTGACTTGGCAGACCAGCGCCGCCGACGTGGGTATACATGAACTGGCGATCGAGGTGGCCGACACGGCCGGCAACACCACGCAGCAAAGCTGGCAACTGGAAGTGGTTCCGGCCAGCACCAACCGTCCGCCGGTGATTACTTCCGCGCCGCGCGTCACCGCGACGGCGGGAGCGCCCTACGAATACCAGGTCGTGGCGTCCGACGCCGATGGCGATCCGCTGACCTATGTGCTGCTGACCGCGCCCACAGGCATGACAATTTCCGCCGCCGGCAAGGTGGAGTGGGCTGTTCCAGCAGGCATGGCGGGCAGCGAAGCGGTGGAAATCAAGGCGTCCGATGGCCGGGGCGGCGAGGTCACGCAGGCCTATGCGATCGGCGTGGGCATCACGGCCAACCGGCCGCCGCTGATCAACTCCACGCCCGCCGTCACGGCAACGGCGGGCGCCACGTACAAGTACCAGGTTTCGGCCACCGACCCGGATGGGGACGTGCTCAGCTACGCGGTTTCCACCGCCGCGCCGGACATCACCATCGACGCGGCCACGGGTCTGGTTTCCTGGCCCGTGCCTGCGGGCGTGACGGGGCAGGCCGAACTCATGGTGATGGTCACCGACGGCAAGGGCGGCGTGGCCACGCAGACCTGGACCATCGGCGTGGGGCAAGCGGGCAACCGCCCGCCGCGCATCACGACGCAGCCGGGTACCACAGGCGTTTCCGGCGGCACGTACACCTACGCGCTGCGGGCCACCGACGCCGACGGCGATACGTTGACCTATGCACTGCTCGAATTCCCGCAGGGCATGACGATTGCCAGCGCCATCGGCGACATCGGTTGGAGCATTCCCGACAACGTGGCCGGCATGGCGTCCGTTCTGGTGGAAGTGTCCGACGGCAAGGGCGGACTGGCCACACAGGGCTACGCCATCTCGGTATCGGGCGCGTCCAACCGCGCTCCGGCCTTCACTTCGACCCCCGCGACCCTGGCGACGGCGGGCGTGGCCTATACCTATGCCGCGAAGGCGACCGACCCCGACGGCGATGCCGTCACCTACTCTCTGGAAACCGCGCCGGACGGCATGACGATCAACGCGCAAACCGGCGCCGTGGCCTGGACTCCGACTTTGCAACAGGGCGGCAACCAGGCGGTAGCCGTGCGCGCTGCCGATACCAAGGGCGCCTGGGTCACGCAAAATTTCGACGTGTACGTGCAGTTGCCCGCCAACAGCCCGCCGCAGATCACCAGCAAGCCGGTGCAGCGCTGGGCGCCGGGTGTTCCTTACCAGTACCAGGTGGTGGCTACCGATCCCGACAAGGATGTGCTGACCTACTCGCTTGAAGCCGGGCCTGCGGGCATGACCCTATCGGCTGCCACCGGCCTGCTCGTCTGGAACAATCCGCTGCCCGGCACATATTCCGTCGAGATCAAGGTGCAGGACGCGCGCGGCGCATACGCCGTGCAAAGCTATGGGCTGCTGATCGCGGCCAACCGCGACCCGGTAATTACCAGCGTTCCGGTTCCCAGCGGCACGGTGGGCGCTCCTTATACCTACCAGGTGGCGGCCAGCGACCCGGATGGCGATTTCCTCACTTACAAAATGACCGGCGCGCCGGCCACGCTGACGATCTCCGACACGGGGTTGATCTCCGGCACGCCCGCCGCGGTGGGCACGTACACCGTCGTCGTGACGGTATCCGACGGTCAGGTCAACGTCACGCAGACCTGGACCCTGCGCATCACCGAAGCAGCCGCCGCCGGGCCGCTGCAAGCCAGCGTCACGCCCACGCCCAAATACCTGAATCTGGGCGAGACCGTCACGCTGCAAGTGTTTGCCGAAGGCGGCACGGCGCCGTACACCGTGACCAGTCTTACCGTCAAAGGCGCTGCCGTTGCGGTGGATGCCAGCAACAAGGCGACGTACACGCCCACGGCAATCGGCAAATACGCCGTGCGCCTGACCCTGCGCGATGCCAAGAACGCCACGGTCACGGTCGATGAATGGTTTGCCGTCAAAGACCCAAGCGATACCACCGCACCGCTGGCAATCATCACCGCACCCGGCGATTCCAGCGACATCACGGTGACGGACGTATGGGCGCCCACGGCGATCATGGGCACGGCCAGCGATGCCAATTTAGCCGAATACGTGCTGCTGCTATCTCCGTCGGGCAAGAACCAGTGGAGCGCGCTGGGCGGGGGCACGGCCAGCGTCGCCGCTGGCAAGCTGGGCGATCTGAACCCGCAGACGCTGGCCAACGGCCTGTACGACATCGGCCTGATCGCGCGCGACATCTCCGGCAACGAAAGCAGCGCCAAAGTCACGGTAGCCATTACGGGTGAGCAAAAAACCGCGCCCCTGCAACTGACCTTCACCGACCTGTCCTTTGACGTGGAGGGCCTGCCCCTGACGGTGCGGCGCACCTACGACTCGCTCAAGCGCGCGCAGCGCATGGACTTTGGCTACGGCTGGACGGTCGACTATCAGGACGTCTGGCTGCAAACCAACGGTGTGCTGGGCCGTTCGTGGGTGATGGTCAACGTCGGCTCCGGCTTTAACCGCCAGCTATGCGTGCGCCCGCAGGGCGCGCGCGTGGCCAGCGTGCGCCTGCCCGGCGGCCAACTGGAGCAATTCGAGCTGCGCGCCAGCCCCGAATGCACCAACGTGCTGGCCTGGACGGGCAGCGTGGACATCGTCTTTACCCCCAAAGCCAGCAACAAAAGCGGCAGCAAGCTGCAGGCGCTGGGCTACAGCGACCTGGGCGTGGCGGGCAACGATTTGATCGACATGGGCGCCGTCGAAACCTTCGACCCCAGCCAGTACAAACTCACCCTGCTGGACGGTACCGAATACATCCTGGGCCGCGACCTGGGCATCCAGCAAATCAAAGACCGCAACGGCAACACCCTGCAATTCACCCGCAACGGCATCACCAATTCAAGCGGCTGGTCACTGGCCTTCACGCGCGACGCGCAGGGCAAGATCACCAAGATCACCGGCCCCGGCAACCAGACCATGGTCTACAGCTACGACGGCGCCGAGAATCTCACCACGGTGATGGACCAGAGCAACGCCGTTTCCGACTTCCGCTACGAGAACGCCAAGGTGCCCCACGGCCTGACCAGCTACAGCGACCCGCTGGGCCGTCTGGCGCTCAAGACCACCTACGACGATGCCGGGCGCATCCTCACCCAGACCGACGCGCTGGGCCGCGTGGTCAACGTGGCCACCGACAACAATGCCCAAAAGCAGACCGTCAAGGATCGCAACGGCAACACCACCGTGTATGAATTCGACGAGCGGGGCAACATCACCCAGGTCACGGACGCCGCAGGCGGCATCACCCAATACGCCTACGACGCGGCAGACAACGAAATCGAAGTCACCGACCCGCTGGGCCGCAAGACCGTGCGCACGTATGACCCCTACGGCAACGTCACCAGCGAAACCGGCCCCGACGGCCGCAAAACCCAAACCGCCTACAACGCCTTTGGCAACGTCACCACGGTCACCGACCCGGCGGGCCGCGTCACCACCAACGGCTACA
>JAIRVJ010000078.1 GCA_031253955.1 Burkholderiaceae bacterium
GGCTACGTTTACATCGGCATGGACCACTTCGCGCTGCCCGATGACGCGCTGGCGGTCGCCAAGCGCCAAGGCAAGCTGCACCGCAACTTCCAGGGCTACAGCACCCAGCCCGATTGCGACCTGATCGGTCTGGGCGTATCGGCCATCGGCAAAATCGGCGCGACCTACAGCCAGAACGCCAAAACGCTGGAGGCGTATCAAGACGCGATTGACCAGGGCCACTTGCCCGTGATTCGTGGCCTGGCCGTTACGCCCGATGACCTGGTGCGGCGCGCCGTCATCATGGCGCTGATGTGCCAGGGGCGGGTGGACTTCGCAAAGGTGGAGCAGGCGCACGCCATCCATTTCCGCGACTGCTTCGCGCGCGAGTTGCAGCAGCTTGAAGCCTTGGTCCGCGACGGGCTGGTCGAATTGACCGGGGGCGGCATCCGCGTCACCGACATGGGCTGGTTCTTCGTGCGCGGCGTGGCGATGGTGTTCGACCGCTACCTGCAAGACCAGCGCGACCGCGCGCGGTTTTCCAAAATCATTTGATTGCCTAATCAGGTCTGTCGCATCCCTGCCGCATGAACTACTCTCTTGCCATCACGGCGCTGGTCATGGGGCTGGCGGGTGGGCCGCACTGCGTTGCCATGTGCGGCGCGGCTTGCGCGGGTATCGGCCAGGCCGCCGCGCCGCGCACGCAGGTTGGGCTGCTGCTGTTTCAGATCGGGCGGCTGATCGGCTATGGCTTGCTGGGCCTGCTGGCCGCCGCGTCGATGCAGGGCTTGGGCTGGCTGTCGGTGCATTCGGCGGCGCTGCGGCCCGTGTGGGTGATGATTCATGCGGCGGCCATCGTGATTGGGCTGGCACTGCTGATTCTGGCGCGCCAACCGCTGTGGCTGGACAACGGCGCGCGCCGCGTGTGGGCGCGGGTGCGGGCGGGTGTGGCGCGCTGGGGGCTGATCGCGCCGCTGGCGATTGGCACGGCGTGGGCCTTGATGCCGTGCGGCCTGCTGTACTCGGCCCTGATGGTGGCGGCGCTGGCGGGCCGGGCGCTGGAAGGCGCTGCCGTGATGCTGCTGTTTGCCGTGGGTTCGGGCATAACGCTGTGGCTGGGGCCGTGGCTGTTGCTGCGCTTTGGCGTCAACCGCAGCGGCGCCTGGGGCATCCGGCTGGCGGGCCTGGCGCTGGTGGCGACGGCAGCTTGGGGCTTGTGGATGGACCTGATGCGCGGCCAAGCGCCGTGGTGCGCCGTGCCGGGGGCGTGAACCCGTTATTCTCGGCACCTTTGTTTTGGTTATCGGGACGACGACATAGTCAGGAGGTATTTCATATGAATGCACCCGCAGGCACGGACACCCAGGGCGTTGGCTGGCGCATACGGCAAATTTTCATCGGTTCAATGGGCAATCTGGTCGAGTGGTACGACTTTTACGCCTATACCGCGTTCGCGCTGTATTTCGCCAAGGCGTTCTTTCCCTCGCACGATCCGGTGGTTCAGCAACTCAACGCGGCCACGCTGTTCGCGGCGGGTTTTATCGTGCGGCCAGTGGGCGGGTGGCTGTTCGGTCTGCTGGCCGACCGTCATGGGCGCAAGCTCTCGCTGACGGTGTCGGTGGTGATGATGTGTCTGGGGTCGCTGATCATCGCGGTGACGCCGACCTATGCGCAGATCGGCCTGTGGGCGCCGGTGCTGCTGGCGCTGGCGCGCGTGATCGAGGGACTGAGCCTGGGCGGCGAGTACGGCGCAAGCGCCACCTATCTGTCCGAGGTGGCCGACGCCAAAAACCGCGGCTTTTATTCCAGCTTTCAGTACGTCACGCTGATCGGCGGGCAGCTTTGCGCCATCATCGTGTTGCTGTTGTTGCAGAACCTGTTTCTTTCACACCAGCAGTTGCTCGATTGGGGTTGGCGCATTCCGTTCCTGATTGGCGCGGCGCTGGCGATTTTTACCGCCGTGATGCGGCGCGGCCTGAACGAAACCGAAGCGTTCGAGGCAGCCCTGAAGCAGGAAAAGGCCAAACAGACAGGCCGCGACACCGGCATCCTGCGCAATCTGGCCCGGTATCCGCGCGAAGTCATTCTGGTGGTCGGCCTGACGGCGGGCGGCACGGCATCGTTCTATACCTTTACCACCTATATGCAGACTTTCGTCAGACAAACTGTGGGGCTGGCCGATAACGTGACGACCTATGTGATTTTTGCCAGCCTGGTGTTCGCCGCCATCCTGCAACCGATCTACGGCGCGATCTCCGACCGCATTGGCCGCAAACCCGTGCTGATCTGGTTTGGCGTGATGGGCACGCTCTGCACGGTGCCGATTTTGACGCTGCTCTCGCGCACGCATTCGGCTTTCGTGGCGTTCCTGCTGATCTGCGGCGCGTGGCTGTTCACGGCGGGCTACACCTCGATCAACGCGGTGGTCAAGGCCGAACTGTTCCCGACCGAGGTGCGCGCCACCGGGGTGGGGCTGCCGTATGCGGTCACGGTGTCGGTGTTCGGCGGCACCGCGCCGATGATCGCGCTGTGGTTCAAGACCCGGGGGCACGAATCGGGCTTCTATTACTACCTGGCCGGAGTGGTGTTCATTTCGCTGTTGGTGTATGTATTCATGCGCGACACCAAGCATCGGTCAGCGATGAAGGAAGACGTTGGTCACGCGGCTTGAATCGACGCCACCAATCCGGCATTGGCGCATCGCTCGGCGCAAAGGACTCATTTCTACAATCCTGAGGCAAGGAGTTAAGCAATGGCTGTGTATCAACTCGATGGCATGACGCCGCAGGTGGACCCCAGCGCGTGGGTGGCCGAATCGGCGCAGGTCATTGGCCGCGTGGAACTGGCGGCGGACGCGAGCGTGTGGTTTGGCTGCGTGGTGCGCGGCGATGTCGAGCGCA
>JAIRVJ010000049.1 GCA_031253955.1 Burkholderiaceae bacterium
GCGTGGGCGGTGAGCCAGCGTTGTTCGACGATTTTTGCGAGCATGGCTTGTGCGTCGGCCAGCACGCGCGAGGCTTCGGCGCCCACGGTTTCGTCGCGCAGGATGGCGGGGTATTTGCCCGCCAGATCCCAGACTTGGAAGAGCGGCGTCCAGTCGATCAGGGGCGCCAGTTCGGCCAGCGCGATGTTGCGGATGACGCGCCGCCCGATGAATTTGGGTGCGGGCGCGCGCCAGCCGCCTTGCCAGTCGATTTGCGTCTTGTTGGCGCGCGCCTTGGCCAGTGGCCACAGGGCGGGCTGCTTTTTGCCGGCGTGCTGGCGGCGCACGCGTTCCTGATCGGCCTGAGTTTTGGCGACGAAGGCGGCGGCCTGCTCGCCCAGCAGCCCTTGCGCCACGCCCACGCTGCGCGAGGCGTCCGGCACATAAACCACCGGCCCCGCGTAATGCGGCGCGATTTTGACGGCGGTGTGCACGCCGCTGGTGGTCGCCCCGCCGATCAGCAGCGGTGTCTTGCGGGCGCGGAAGTGCTCATCTTTTTGCATTTGCGCGGCCACGTGCTGCATTTCTTCGAGGCTGGGGGTAATCAGGCCCGACAGGCCGATGGCGTCGGCCCCTTCGGCCTTGGCGCGGGCCAGAATTTCATGGGTGGGGGCCATCACACCCAGATCCACCACGTCGAAGTTGTTGCACTGCAAGACCACGCCGACGATGTTTTTGCCGATATCGTGCACGTCGCCCTTGACGGTGGCCAGCACGATCTTGCCTTTGCTTTTGACCTGGCCGCCGGCTTGCAGCAGCGCCTTTTTTTCTTCCTCGATGTAGGGCAGCAGGTGCGCCACGGCCTGCTTCATCACGCGGGCGCTTTTGACCACCTGCGGCAAAAACATCTTGCCCGCGCCGAACAGGTCGCCCACCGCGTTCATGCCGTCCATCAGCGGCCCTTCGATCACGTGCAAGGGCCGCCCGCCCTGGGCCAGCGCTTGGCGGTAAGCGTCTTCGGCGTCTTCGGCGATGAAGCCGGTGATGCCGTGCACCAGTGCGTGCGTCAGGCGCTCGCCGACCGGGGCGTTGCGCCATTGCAGTTTCTTGCCGTCATCGCGGGCCGCGCCTTTGGCGGATTCGGCGATTTCGAGCAGGCGCTCGGCGGCATCGGGGCGGCGGTTGAGCACCACGTCTTCCACGCGCTCGCGCAAGACCGGTTCCAGCTCGTCATACACGCCCACCATGCCGGCGTTGACGATGCCCATGTTCATCCCGGCCTGGATCGCGTGGTAGAGAAACACGGTGTGAATGGCCTCGCGCACCGGGTCGTTGCCGCGAAAGCTGAACGATACGTTGCTCACGCCGCCGGAGACTTTCGCGCCCGGCAGATGCGCCTTGATCCAGCGCGTGGCCTCGATGAAGTCCACCGCGTAGCCGT
Organism: Burkholderiaceae bacterium; assembly: GCA_031253955.1. Taxonomy (GTDB): domain Bacteria; phylum Pseudomonadota; class Gammaproteobacteria; order Burkholderiales; family Burkholderiaceae_C; genus Ottowia. The sequence goes on from JAIRVJ010000049.1 coordinate 1,421, forward strand.
CGTGCTCGGCGATGCCGGTGGCAATCGCGAACACGTTGGGATCGAAGATGATGTCTTCCGGCGCAAAGCCCACTTCATCCACCAGGATGCGGTACGCGCGCTCGCAGATTTCGGTCTTGCGCCGGTAAGTGTCGGCCTGGCCCCGTTCGTCGAACGCCATCACCACGGCGGCGGCGCCATAGCGTTTGATGAGAAGCGCCTGGCGCTTGAATTCGCCCACGCCTTCCTTCATGCTGATGGAGTTGACGATGCCCTTGCCTTGCAGGCAGCGCAGCCCGGCCTCGATCACTTCCCACTTGCTCGAATCGATCATCACCGGCACGCGGGCGATGTCCGGCTCGGTGGCGATCAGGTTGAGAAAGCGCACCATTGCCGCTTTGGAATCGAGCATCGCCTCGTCCATATTCACGTCGATGATCTGCGCGCCGTTTTCCACCTGCTGGCGCGCCACCGCCAGCGCCTCATCGAACTGGTTGTTCAAAATCAGACGCGCGAACGCCCTGGAGCCGGTCACGTTGGTGCGCTCGCCGATGTTGACGAACAGACTGCCGGGGGCAATCGCCAAAGGTTCCAGGCCGGCAAGGCGCAGCGGGGCGGGGAGGGTCATGTGGGTTGAGCGTTTTGCGTTGAGCACGGGAATGTTGCACGCCCGGCGAATTTTCCCATCGCTTGCGTGCGGGGGACTGATTGGAACTGTGAACTGCGAATTTAATAGCTTACTGTCAAATCGTGGTATTGATTTGCTGTAATAAAAGCATTATAAATATATGCCACGTTTTTGAAAATAGCTATCAATATAATTGCACAAGATGTAGGGGCGAAAAACTTTTCACCCTTGCGCCGAAAGAGACACGGTGCTTTGAATGAGGCGCCGCAGGGCCGAAAATTTTTCGCCCCTACACACCCTCAATGTTTTCCCTGGTCGCCAGCGCCAGGCACAGGTCTTCCCACGCTTTGGCTTTTTCGGGCAGGGCGCGCAGCAGGTAGGCGGGGTGGTAGCTGACGATGACGGGCACGTCTTCATAGAGGTGCACGCGCCCGCGCAGGCGGCCGATGGGTTCGGTGGTTTGCAGCAGGGTCTGCACCGCAAAGCGCCCCAGCGCCAGAATAATTTTGGGGCGCAGCAGCGCCACCTGGCGGCGCAGGTAAGGCTCGCAGCGGGCGATTTCTTCGGGCTGCGGGTTGCGGTTGCCGGGCGGGCGGCACTTGAGCACGTTGGCGATGTACACGCCGGCGGGTTTTTTTGCGGGGTCAGCGTCATCGGCGCGCGTCAGGCCGATGGCCGCGAGCATACGGTCCAGCAGCTTGCCCGCCTGCCCGACGAAGGGCTGGCCCTGGCGATCTTCCTGCTCGCCGGGGGCTTCGCCCACCACCATCCATTCGGCCTGCCGGCTGCCTACGCCAAACACGGTGTGCGTGCGCCCGGCGCACAGGCCGCAGGCTTGGCAGCCGGCCACGGCGGCTTGCAGCGCGGGCCAGTCCATGAGGGCTACGTCTTGCGGGCGCGGGCCGGCAGCGGGCGGCGCGGCTTGCGGGGTGCTGTCTGGCGGCAGATTTTTTGAGTGTTTTTGGGTTTTATCCCATGTACTATCTTGGAATGAAGCTATTTTTTCAGGAGCGTTGACGGCGGCAGTGCGTGCCGTTTCCGGCGGTGGCGCGGGCGGCTTGGGCTGCCACACGCGCACGCCCATTTCCGCCAGCATGGCGCGCTGGCGGGCGTCGAGCGTCAGGGGTGCGTTCATAAATCAAGACTCATTACCACGGCGTCTTCGCGCGAACCGTGGCCGCACGGATAGTAGCCGCGCCGCACGCCGATGCGGCAAAAGCCGTGGCGCAGATACACCTGCTGGGCGCGCGCGTTGGAGGCGCGCACTTCCAGCCACAGCTTTTGGGCGCCCTGACCGCGCGACCAGAGGGCCAGCGCCTCCAGCATCAGCGCGGCCCAGCCCTGGCGCTGGTAGGGCAGGGCCACGACGAGGTTGAGCAGGTGCACTTCATCGACGCCCTTCATGGCGATGAAGTAGCCCAGCAACGTGTCCTGCTCCGTCAGCAGGCACTGCGCCTGGTAGCCGGCTTCAAGCGCGCCGGCGAGGTTGCCGCGCGACCAGGGGTAGCGGTGGGCGCTTTGCTCGATGGCGTGTGCCGCGTCAAGCAGCGCGGGGGTGAGCGGCGCAAAGCGCGCGTGGGGGCCGGCGCTCATTTGAAATTGCTCACCGCGCTGTGCGCGTTGCGCTCCGCTGTGGTCAGAGCTACTTTGTCGCGGATGTACAGCGGCAGCGCGTCTTGCGCTGCCACGGCCAGTCCTTGCGCCAGCCGTGCGGGGGTAAGGTTGAGCAGTGCGTCCGCCGTTGGCCATGCTTCGATGCGCGGCAGCGCGCGCAGCGGCGAGGGCAAGCGCGTGCCGCAATCGACCGGCGGAGCAAAGACATTGCCCGCCAGCACCCATCCGTCCGGATGCGTGCCGTCATCGGGCAAGGCCAGCGTTTCGGGCGGGCCGACCGTCATGCCGCCCACGGCTTGCCACGCGCCATCCGCCCAAGCATAGGCGGCGGCGTAAACCTCGTTCATGCGCGCATCCAGCAGCGCCAGCACATGCGCCGTTTGGGGCGTGGCGCCGCGCGCATCCTCGGCCACCGCCAGCAGCGTATCGACCGGCAGCACCGGCAACGTCGCGCCCAGCGCCAGCCCTTGTACCACCGCGCAGGCCGTGCGCAGTCCGGTAAACGATCCCGGCCCGCGCCCGAACACCAGCGCATCCAGATCGGTCAGCGCCAGGCCCGCTTGCGCCAGCAAATCGAGCAGCGCCGGGATCAGCGTGGCCGACGCTTGCGGCCCGCCCGCGCCGTCATAGCGCCAACGCGCGCCGCCGCGCTGCACGGCGGCGCAAATGTGCTCGGTGCTGGTGTCCAGGGCAAGCAGATTCATGGGCGATATTTTGCGTTGAGCATCGAAGCAGGCTGCGATTCTATTAATTTAATAGTTATATATCTAGAAATAGTCTGCATTTAATATTTAAAATAATATTAAATTAATATTATACATAGGCATGTAGCTATTAATATTATAGCATAAATTTTCTCGTCTCAGGGCAATCGCGTCTAAATTCCATTCAAATCAATCCGTTGGATTTCGGCGCGACGGATGACACCCGTGCCTTCGTAGAGGCGAAAAATTTTTCGCCCCTACATCCGTGTTCCATTGCCCGCTTGTTGATTCTCAAGAAATTCAGATGCGATTGCCCTGTTTTCTTGCTCAACGCCCAGCGCCCAACGCCTTCAGCGCCGTCCCTCAATCGGGTTGCCGTAAATGGGCCGCACGCCAAAGCGCGTGCTGATGGAAAACGCCACGCTGCTGGCGAGCATGACGGGCACCGTGAGTTGAAACTGGCGCGTTATTTCCAGCACCATCACGATCGCCATCAGCGGCGCGTGGGTCACGCCCGCCAGCACGGCGGCCATGCCGATGACGGCGAGCGCGCGCGGGTCTCCCATCACGTCCGGCGGCAGCCACGGCAGCGCCGCTTGCGCAGCCAGGCTGCCGGCGGCCGCACCCACCAGTAGCGAAGGCGTGAACACGCCGCCAATCGCCCCGCTGCCCGAACTGAGCGCCGTGGCCGCGACCTTGGCGATCAAAATCGCGGTCAGCGCCTGCCACAGCAGTGGCCCTTGCAGCACCCGCGCCACCACGCTGTAGCCGTTGCCCCAGACTTCGGGCACGGCCATCGACACCAGCCCGACCAGCGCGCCGCCCGCGCCCAGCCGTAGCGTGAGCGAAGGGATGCGCGCAAAGAGCTTGCGCGCCGCTTCCAGCAGCCCGGTCAACACCCAGGCGACGGCGCCGAAGAACACGCCCGCCGCCAGCGCCAGCCCCAGATCGGCAGGGCCGAGGGCCACCGCCGGCATGGCGTACAGCGGCGCGGATTCGCCCAGCCAGTACGTCAAGGCGCCGGCGGTGGCCGAGGCGATGAACACGGGCGCAATGGTCTCGCTGGCAAAAAAGCCGAGCGCCAGTTCCAGCACGAACACTACGCCCGCGATCGGCGCGCGGTAGGCGCAGCCGATGCCCGCCGCCACGCCCGCCACCATGATCGCGTTGCGCTGTTGCGCGGTAAACGGCAGCCAGCGCGCCGGCCACGAGGCGAACCACGCGGCCAGTTGCACCATCGGCCCTTCGCGGCCTATGGAAGCGCCGGTGCCGATGGATACCAGCGCCGAAACGCTGCGCGCCAACGTGGTGCGGTCGTTCAATTCGGGGTTGCCCGCGCGGGCGGCGTCCATGTAGTCCAGATGCTGGTCGCCGCGCGGCCCGCGCCGCGCCCAGGCCAGACCTGCTTGCAGCAGCGCGCCAGCCAGCAGGCCGCCGGCGGCGCACACCAGCGCGCGGTGCCACGGCGCCAAGCCGCGCGCGCTGGCGACCAGCCCGTCCGCGCGCTCTCCGGTGGCCAGCCAATCCACCCACCGGGCCAGCCAGCGAAAACCCGTGGTGGCCAGTACCGCCAGCGCGCCCGCCGCCGCCGACCACAGCCACAGCCACGCTGCCTGCGCGGCGGGGCTGATGAAGCGTTGGCGAATGTTCAGGGAGTTCACTCTCGCACTGCGATGCCCCGCTCGCGCATCCGGGCTTTGGCCTGGGCGATGGTGTAGTGGCCGTAGTGGAAGATGCTGGCGGCTAGCACCGCGTCGGCGCCGCCCAGCAGAATGCCGTCGGCCAGGTGGTCGAGATGGCCCACGCCGCCGGAAGCGATCACGGGCACGGGCACGGCATCGGCCACGGCGCGGGTGAGTTCCAGATCGAACCCGCTTTGGGTACCGTCGCGGTCCATGCTGGTGAGCAGGATTTCGCCCGCGCCGAAGCCGGCCATCTGGCGCGCCCAGGCCACGGCGTCCAGCCCGGTGTTCTTGCGCCCGCCGTGGCTGTACACGTCCCAGCCGGGGCCGCGCGCGGTTTCGTCCTCGCCCGCGCGGCGGCGCGCGTCGATGGCCACCACGATGCACTGCGCGCCGTATTTGCCCGACGCTTCGCGGATCACTTGCGGGTTGGCGATGGCCGCCGAGTTGAAGCTGGTTTTGTCGGCCCCCGCGTTGAGCAGCCGCCGCACGTCTTGCACCGTGCGCACGCCGCCGCCTACGGTGAGGGGGATGAATACCTGCGAAGCCACCGCTTCGATGATGGGCAGAATCAAATCGCGCCCATCGCTGGTGGCGGTGATGTCCAGAAAAGTGAGTTCGTCGGCGCCCTGTTCGTTGTAGCGCGCGGCGATCTCCACCGGATCGCCCGCGTCACGCAGTTGCACGAAGTTGACGCCCTTGACCACGCGCCCTCCGGTCACGTCCAGGCAGGGGATGATGCGTTTGGCGAGCACGGGTAACTCCTCAGAGCGGTTTTGTTTAGGTGAGTTGTAGGGGCGAAAATTTTTTCGCCCTTATGCGGGAAAAGAAGAACGGCGCACTCCATCAGGGCGAAAGATTTTTTGCCCCTAAACGGCCAGTTCATCGGCCCGCCGCTGCGCGGCGGTGAAATCGAGCGCGCCGGAATAGATCGCGCGGCCGCAGATCACGCCCTGGATGCCCTCGTCCTGCATCGCGCACAGCGCCTCGATGTCGGCCAGGCCCGCCAGCCCGCCCGAAGCGATGACGGGGATGGCGAGCGAGCGCGCCAGCGCGACGGTGGCCTCGACGTTGATGCCGGTGAGCATGCCGTCGCGCCCGATGTCGGTGTAGATGATGCTTTCCACGCCCCAGTCCTGGAATTTGAGCGCCAGGTCGGCCACCGCGTGGCCGGTGAGCTTGCTCCAGCCGTCGGTGGCGACCTTGCCGTCCTTCGCGTCGAGCCCGACGATGATATGGCCCCCGAACGCCGTGCAGGCTTCCTGCAGGAAGCCCGGGTTCTTGACCGCCGCCGTACCGATGATCACGTACGAGAGACCGTCGTCGAGGTAGCGCTCGATGGTGTCGAGGTCGCGAATGCCGCCGCCCAGTTGCACGGGGATCTGGTCGCCCACTTCGCGGATGATCTCGCGAATCGCGTCTTCGTTCTTCGGCTTGCCTGCGAACGCGCCGTTCAGGTCCACGAGGTGCAAGCGCCGCGCGCCGCGCTCGACCCAATGTCGGGCCATGGCCGCCGGTTCCTCGGAAAAAATCGTCGCCTGGTCCATATCGCCTTGTTTGAGGCGCACGCAGTGACCGTCTTTGAGATCGATGGCCGGAATCAGCAGCATAGCAATCGGGTGATGTCTGGGAATGGGGTTGAGATCAGCCGGCAACGGTCGGGAAATGCCCCCGATCCGACGCCGTTTCGCTAGTTTAGTACAACTCTTTCGGCGG
>JAIRVJ010000131.1 GCA_031253955.1 Burkholderiaceae bacterium
TGCGCGGCTACAACCTGCCGGTGGCCCTGCTCAACGCCGCGCTGCAAATGCCCGGCCATCTGTACGCGCTGATGCCCATTACCGTGCTGATCGGCGCGATCTACGTGATGGCGCGGCTGGCCGAAAGCTCCGAATACACGATCATGCGCACCAGCGGCCTGGGGCCGCGCCGGGCGCTGACCATGCTGTTGACGCTGGGACTGGCATTCGTGGCGCTGACCTTCGTGATCGGCGACTACGCCGCCCCGGCGGCGGGCAACGCTTCGCAGGCGCTCAAGGCGCGGTTTCTGGGCAACATCCTGACTACCGGCCACACCGGGGCGTGGCTCAAGGAACGGCGGGACGGCATGACCTATTCGGTCAACGTCGGCGCGCTCAGCGCCAGCGGCCAGATGCACAACGTGCGCATCTTCGCCTTCAACGCCCAGACCGGCCATCTGCAAATGATCTTGCGCGCGCCCCAGGCCAGCTTTGCCGCCGACGGCGGGTGGGATTTGCAGCAGCCCGAGCGCAAGACTTTCCCCGCCGTTGACGCCGATCCCAGCGCGGCGGACGCGCGCCAGGCCGACCCGGACGTGACCATCGAACGCCCGGCCAGCCTGCACTGGCCGACCACCCTGTCGCAAGGCATGGTGGCTGCGGCGGTGCTCAATCCCGACGGGATGCGCACCCTGGAGCTGTTCCAGTACACCCGCCATCTGCAAGCCAACGGCCAAAGCGCGCAGCGTTATCAAATCGCCTTCTGGCGCAAGGTGTTCTACCCGCTGTCGTGCCTGGTGATGATGGTGCTGGCGCTGCCGTTCGCGTACCTGCACTTTCGCACCGGCAACATCGCCGGTTACGTCTTTTTGGGCGTGCTGGCGGGCATCAGCTTCTTTTTGCTCAACAACCTGTCGGGCTTCATCGGCAATCTGCGCAGTTGGGAGCCGTGGTTGGCCGCCGCCGCGCCGGGCATTTTGTATTCGATCCTGTCGCTGGGCGCTTTTACCTGGCTGGTGCTGCGGCAATAGAGTGAGGTCACTTTATCCATTGCTGGAGGTTTGGATTAACTTGGCGCTGACGGCTTTTGGCTCTGTGCTATCCTTTCACAGTTCTCACTGCCTTATTCCTCTTTTTTACAGGAAATTGCGCCATGCGACTCAACGCCATTCACGCAGCACTTGCCGCCGCCACGCTGACTCTCGCCCTGGGCGCACAAGTGCGCGCCGCCGAGCAGGAACCGATCCAGCCCCTGGAACCGGCCAAGATCACCGATCCGGCCAAGGTCGAGCTGGGCAAGCAGCTTTTCTTCGATCCGCGCCTGTCGCGTTCGGGCTGGATTTCGTGCAACTCCTGCCACAACCTGAGCATGGGGGGCAGCGACAACTTCAAATCCTCGGTCGGCGACCATTGGGCACAGGGCGGCATCCGGGCGCCGACGGTGCTCAACTCGTCCCTGAATATCGCGCAGTTCTGGGATGGCCGCGCCAAAGACTTAGCCGCCCAGGCCGGCGGCCCGATTGCCAATCCAATCGAGATGGGATCGACCCACGAAGCCGCTGAGAAAACGCTCGACACCATTCCCGGCTACCGCACCCAATTCAAAAAAGTCTATGGCGTGGACAAGATCGGCATCGACCAGATCACTGACGCCATCGCCGCATTTGAGGCCACGCTAATCACGCCCAACTCGCGCTTCGACAAATGGCTCAAGGGCGACAAAGCCGCCATCACCGCCGACGAACTGGCGGGCTACCAGTTGTTCAAGGACACCGGCTGCGTCGCTTGTCACAACGGCCCGGCGGTAGGCGGGGGCAGCTACCAGAAATTTGGCTTGGTGCATGAATACAAAACCGCCAACCCCGCCACGGGCCGCGCGGGCGTCACCGGCAACGATGGCGACCGCATGATGTTCAAGGTGCCGACCTTGCGCAACATTGAGCTGACCCCGCCTTATTTCCACGACGGTTCAGCCAAAACATTGAGTCAGGCCGTGGCAACGATGGCATGGGTGCAACTGGGCAAGACCTTGACGCCCGACCAAAACGCCAAAATCGTGGCCTTTTTGAAAACGCTCACCGGCGACCAACCCAGCTTCCCGTTGCCGCAACTGCCGCCATCGAGCGACCAAACGCCGCGCCCCGATCCGTTCGCGCCGGTCGCCAAAAAGTAATCGGCACAGGCATTACGCCAATGCACAAAAGCGGCCTTCCGGGCCGCTTTTTTTGCGCCATTATCATAGCCCGATGCAACATGCCGACTTGGCCGCGCAACACCGCCCCATCACCGCCCACATCCTGCTGGCCCACGGTTCGCGCGACCCGCAATGGCCCGCCGCGATTGACGCCATAGCCGAGCGCGTGCGGCGGCTGGACCCGGTGGCGCAAGTGCGCTGCGCCTACCTTGAATTGGCCCAGCCCGATCTGGCCGCCGCCCTCGGCCAACTCATCGCTGAAGGCACGCAAACCATCGCGGTGTGGCCGATGTTGCTGGGATTGGGCCGCCACGCGCGGGCCGATCTGCCGCGCCTGATCGCCGCTGCCAAAGCCCAAATTCAGGCGCATGCCTCCGATGTAACAATCACGCTCCAACCCGCCATCGCCGAATACGCGCCGGTGCTCGACGCGATAGCGCAAGTCATCGCGCATAAGCCAAACTGCCCATCGTGACCCACACCACAACACCCGCCGCCACGCCCGCTTTCCCGTCCCGGCTGCCGGGCGTGGGCACCACCATCTTCACCGTCATGAGCGCGCTCGCCGCCGAGACGGGCGCGATCAACCTGGGGCAGGGCTTCCCCGACTTCGACTGCGACTCCAAGCTGATTGGCTTGGTGGACGCCGCCATGCGCGAGGGGCTGAACCAATACCCGCCGATGGCCGGGACCGCGCCGCTGCGCGCGGCCATCGCCCACAAAATCGAGCGACTCTATGGCCGCCATTACGACGCGGAACTGGAAATCACCGTCACCGCCGGCGCGACGCAAGCGATTCTGACCGCGGTACTGTGCTGCGCCGCGCCCGGCGACGAGGTAATCGTGCTTGACCCCTGCTACGACAGCTACGTGCCCGCCATCGAACTGGCCGGCGCGCGCGCGGTACGGGTGCCGCTCACGCCGGGGGCGTTCCGCCCCGACTTTGACCGCATCGCCGCCGCCATCACGCCGCGCACACGTCTGATCGCGCTCAACACACCGCACAATCCGGGCGGCGCGGTCTGGACGCAAGCCGACATGCTGGCGCTGCAAGACCTGCTCGCGCCCACCGGCGTGCTGCTGCTGTCCGACGAGGTCTATGAGCACATGGTCTATGACGGCGCGCAGCACCAAAGCGTGGCGCGCTACCCCGGCCTGGCGGCGCGCGCGTTCGTCGTCAGCAGTTTCGGCAAGACCTACCACGTCACCGGCTGGAAGGTTGGCTACGTCGCCGCTCCCGTGCCCCTGACAGCGGAACTGCGCAAGGTGCACCAGTTCAACGTATTCACCGTCAACACGCCGATGCAGCACGGCATCGCCCGCTACATGCGGGACGCCGCGCCCTACCTGAACCTGCCCGCTTTCTATGCCGCCCGGCGCGACCGTTTTCGCGCCGCGCTGGCGCGCACCCGCTTACGTCCGCTGCCGTGTCAAGGCACGTACTTTCAATGCGCCGCCTACGACGACTTGGCGGTGCCTGAGCGCGACTTGGGCGAAGCCGACTTCTGCCAATGGCTCACCCGCGAAATCGGCGTCGCGGCGGTACCCCTGTCAGCCTTTTACGGCGACCGATTCGATCAAAAAACCATCCGCTTCTGCTTCGCCAAACAAGACCAAACCCTGGACGCCGCCGCACAGCGGCTGGCGCGGCTTTAGGACTTTTGTACGAATTGGCTTTCAATCGAAAACG
>JAIRVJ010000097.1 GCA_031253955.1 Burkholderiaceae bacterium
GCTTGCCAGGGGCCGGCAGCGGCGCGGCGCTGGTTGCGGCGCGGGCCGTTCGCAGTTTTCAATCACGGAGTAACCAGCATGAAAGCACTCGTGGCCGTCAAGCGCGTGGTGGACAAGGACATCAAGGTGCGCGTCAAGTCCGACCAGAGCGGCGTGGACATCGCCAACGTCAAGATGAGCATGAACCCGTTCGACGAAATCGCCGTCGAAGAAGCCGTGCGGCTCAAGGAGAAGGGCGTTGTTACCGAGATCATCGTCGTTTCCTGCGGCCCGGCGCAGTGCCAGGAAACTTTGCGCACCGCGATGGCGATCGGCGCCGACCGCGGCATTCTGGTGGAAACCGGCGACGAGTTGCAGCCGTTGGCCGTCGCCAAACTGCTCAAGGCGCTGGTGGACAAGGAGCAGCCGCAGTTGATTTTGCTGGGCAAGCAGGCCATCGACGACGACGCCAACCAGACCGGCCAGATGCTGGCCGCTCTGGCCGATCTGCCGCAGGCCACCTTCATCAGCAAGATCGAGGTCGATGGCGGCAAAGCCAAGGCCACGCGCGAGATCGACGGCGGGCTGGAAACCCTCAGCTTCGCGCTGCCAGCGGTCATTACCGTCGATCTGCGCCTGAACGAGCCGCGCTACGTGACGCTGCCCAACATCATGAAGGCCAAGAAAAAACCGCTCGATCCCACCACACCCGCTACGCTGGGCGTGGACATCGCGCCGCGCCTGAAAACGCTGAAAGTGTGCGAGCCGCCCAAGCGCGGCGCGGGCATCAAAGTGCCCGATGTCGCCACGCTGGTGGACAAGCTCAAGAACACCGCCAAGGTCATCTGAACCAAGACAGGGAAGGACACACGATCATGACCGTACTCGTCATCGCGGAACACGACCACGCCAGTCTCAAGCCCGCCACGCTCAACACCGTCACCGCCGCCAGGGGCTGCGGCGGCGACGTGCACGTGCTGGTGGCCGGCGCTGATGCGGGGCAAGCCGCCCAGGCCGCCGCGCAAATTGCCGGCGTCGCCAAGGTGCTGGTGGCCGACGGCCCGGCGCTGGCCCACGACCTGGCTGAAAACGTGGCCGCGCAGGTGCTCGCCCTGGCGGGCGGCTACAGCCACATTCTGTTCGCGGCCACCCCCGCCGGCAAAAACGTCGCTCCGCGCGTGGCCGCCAGGCTCGACGTGGCGCAGATCAGCGACGTCACCAGGGTGGATGCCCCGGATACCTTCGAGCGCCCGATTTACGCCGGCAACGCCATCGCCATCGTGCAAAGCGCCGACAAGATCAAGGTGCTCACCGTGCGCACCACGGGTTTTGACCCCGCGCCCGCCGCCGGCGGCAGCGCGCCGGTGGAAAACGTGGCGGCGGTGGCCGACAGCGGCAAAAGCGCCTTCGTGGGCAGTGAAGTGGCCAAGAGCGACCGGCCCGAGCTGACGGCGGCCAAGATCGTCGTCTCCGGCGGACGCGCGCTGGGCAGCAGCGAGAAGTTCAAGGAAGTGATGATCCCGCTGGCCGACAAGCTCGGCGCCGCCGTGGGCGCCAGCCGCGCCGCCGTCGATGCGGGCTACGCGCCCAACGACTGGCAGGTGGGGCAAACCGGCAAGATCGTCGCGCCGCAGCTTTACGTCGCCGCCGGCATCAGCGGCGCGATCCAGCACCTGGCCGGCATGAAGGACAGCAAGGTGATCGTCGCCATCAACAAGGACGAGGAAGCGCCGATCTTCTCCGTGGCCGATTTCGGCCTGGTCGCCGATCTGTTCCAGGCCGTGCCCGAGTTGACCAAGGCGCTTTGACGCGCCGTGCAGCGGGATGGACGGGGCTTCGCGTGTGGCGCGGCGCCCCGTTTCTTTTTGACAGGGAGAACGTTTCATGAGCTACCAAGCGCCCGTGCAAGACATGCTGTTCAACATCGAACACCTGGCTCGCATCGACCGGATCGCCCAAATGCCCGGCTTTGAAGAGGCTGGCCTTGAAACCGCCCAAGCCGTGCTGCAAGAGTGCGCGCGCTTCAATGCCGAGGTGGTCGCGCCGCTCAACCATGAGGCCGACGAGGCGCCTTCGTTTTGGGCCGACCGCGCGGTCACTACCAGTAAGGGTTTCAGGCAAGCCTTCAGGCAATACACCGAAGGCGGCTGGCAGGCTCTGCAACATCCGGCGGCCTGGGGCGGGCAGGGCTTGCCCAAGACCATCGGCGCGGCTTGCAGCGAAATGCTCAACTCCGCCTGCCTGAGCTTTGCGCTGTGCCCGCTGCTCACCGACGGCGCGATCGAGGCGCTGCTGACCGCCGGCAGCGAGGAATTGAAGGCCACCTACCTTGCCAAGCTCGTCAGCGGCCAATGGACCGGCACCATGAACCTGACCGAGCCGCAAGCCGGCAGCGATCTGGCGCTGGTGCGCGCGCGCGCCCAGCCGCAGCCCGACGGCACGTACCGCATCTTCGGCACCAAGATTTTCATCACCTACGGCGAGCATGATCTGGCCGAGAACATCGTCCATCTGACGCTCGCCCGCGTGGAAGGCGCGCCAGAGGGCGTCAAGGGCATCAGCCTGTTTGTCGTGCCCAAATTCCTGGTCCATCCGGACGGCACGCCGGGCACGCGCAACGATGTGGTCTGCACCAGCATCGAGCACAAGCTGGGCATCAAGGCCAGCCCCACGGCGGCGCTCCAGTTCGGCGACGGCGGCGGCGCTGTCGGCTACCTCGTGGGTGAAGAAAACCGCGGCCTGGAGTACATGTTCATCATGATGAATGCCGCCCGCTACGCGGTGGGGCTGCAAGGCGTCGCGGTGGCCGAGCGCGCCTATCAGCAGGCGGCGGCCTACGCCAAAGAGCGCGTGCAAAGCCGCCCGGTGGATGGCAGCGTCAGAGGCCCGGCGGCCATCATCCGCCACCCCGATGTGCGCCGTATGCTCATGACCATGCGCGCCCTCACCGAAGGCTGCCGCGCCATGGCCACCACCGCAGCGGCCGCCTACGATGCCGCGCACCATCATCCGGATGCCGCCGTGCGCGCGCAAAACCGCGCGTTCTACGAATTTCTGGTGCCGCTGGTTAAGGGCTACAGCACCGAGATGAGTCTGGAAGTCACCTCGCTGGGCGTGCAAGTGCACGGTGGCATGGGCTTTATGGAAGAAACCGGCGCCGCGCAGCACTACCGCGACGCGCGCATCCTGCCGATCTACGAAGGCACCACCGCCATTCAGGCCAACGACCTGGTGGGCCGCAAAACCGCCCGCGACGGCGGCCAGACCGCCCGCGCCATCGCCGCCCGGATCGAAGCCACCGAACAGGATCTGGCCGCCAGCGGCAGCGCCGAGGCCCAATCCATCGCCGCCCATCTGGCCCAAGCGCGCCGGGCATTCCTCGACGTGGCGGACTTCATGGTGGACAAGACCCAGAGCGACCCCAACGCCGCCTATGGCGGCAGCGTGCCCTACCTCATGCTGGCCGGTAACCTGGCAGCCGGCTGGCAAATGGGCCGCTCGGTGCTGGCCGCTCAAGAGCAGCTCAAGGCCGGTAAAGAGGCCGCCTTCATGCACGCCAAGATCGCCACCGCGCGCTTTTACGCCGAGCACATCCTGCCCCGCACCCGCGCCTTACGCGACGCCATCGTGGACGGCGCGCAAAGCGTGATGGGGTTGCCGGTGGAGGCGTTTTAGGCGGCAACGAGATACAATGTATCTCAATTTTGAAGGAATTTGCCATGCCGAGCACGACGATGGTTCATATACGCCTGGACGAAGGCATCAAGACGCAGGCGGCGGAAATGCTGGCGGCGATGGGGCTTTCGCTCTCGGACGCGGTGCGCGTGTTCCTCACCCGCGTGGTCGCCGAGCGGCAACTGCCTTTTGCTCTGAAAGTTCCCAACGCCCAAACCCGCGCCGCGATGGCCGAGGCCGATGAGATCGTGCGCCAGCACCGCGCACGCTTTGCAAACGCCGGCGAGCTGTTCGATGACCTCGAAAAAAACAGCCGCAAGTAAACGCGCTAGCTTGCCGAGGCGGGGGCCGATTACGCAAGATCGTTTCTTGACGATTGGGAACGCCTCTCGCGCTCTGGCAGGTTCGACATGAACCGGCTCAAGCAAGCCATGCTCCTGCTCATCGCCAACGACGGGCCGCTCGATCCGCCATGGCGCGATCATCCGCTGATTGGCGATTGGGTTGGGCATCGGGAGTGTCACATCGGCGGCGACTTTCTGCTGGCCTACAAGCTCGATGACCAGGGCAGAACTGGCGAGGTGGTGTTCGTGCGAGCGGGCACACATGCCCAATTGTTCGAGTAGGCCAATTTTCTCTGGCACGCCCAACGTCACCTGTTTTTTCAGTGAAGCCCTGTATTTGAAAGCCATGTCCGAATCCGCCCGCCTCATGCTCACCCCGCTGCACGCGCTGCATCTGGAACTGGGGGCGCGCATGGCGCCGTTCGCGGGCTACGCCATGCCGGTGCAATACCCCGCCGGGCTGATCGCCGAGCACCGGCACACGCGCGCCGCCGCCGGGCTGTTTGATGTGTCGCACATGGGCCAGTTGCGGCTGGCGGGCAGCCAGGCCGCCGCCGCGCTGGAGAGCCTCATGCCGGTCGATGTCGCCGGCCTGGGCGTGGACAAACAACGCTACGGCCTGCTGCTCAATAGCGAGGGCGGCATCATTGACGACCTGATGTTCGTCAACCGGGGCGAGCACATTTTTGCCGTCGTCAACGGCGCGTGCAAGGCAGGCGACATCGCCCATATGCAGGCGCGCATCGGCCACCGCTGCCAAATTACGCCGATGCCCGATCACGCGCTGCTGGCGCTGCAAGGGCCGCTGGCCGCAGCCGCGCTGCAACGCCTGGCGCCGGGCGTCGAAAAACTGCTGTTCATGACCGGCGGCGCGTTCGATTGGCAAGGCGCGGCCCTGTACATCACGCGCAGCGGCTACACGGGTGAAGACGGCTTCGAGATTTCCTTGCCCGCATCGGCTGCCGTGGCCTTTGCCCGCGCCCTGCTGGCGCAGCCGGAAGTCAAACCCGCCGGCTTGGGCGCGCGCAATTCGCTGCGGCTGGAAGCGGGCCTGTGCCTGTACGGCAGCGATATGGACGCCACGACCACGCCGCTGGAAGCGGGCCTGGCCTGGGCCATCCAGAAAACGCGGCGGCGCGGCGGCGCGCGCGCGGGCGGCTTTCCCGGCGCGGACAAGGTGCTGGCGCAGCTTGCGGGCGAGCGCCCGATCGAGCGCCAGCGCGTGGGCCTGATCGCCCAAGAGCGCATCCCCGTGCGCGAACCGGCTGTGCTGGAAAGCGCGGACGGCCAGCCGATGGGCCGCGTCACCAGCGGCCTGCTTGCGCCCAGCCTGGATCGCCCCATCGCCTTGGGCTACCTGCCCCCTGTCTTCGCCGCGCCCGGAACAAAGGTAAACGCCATCGTGCGCAGCAAACCGGTGCCGATGGCGGTCAGCCCCACGCCGTTCGTGCCCACCCGATATTTTCGCGGTTAAAACAGCCGTTAACCCATGTCCATCAAGCGTAACACGCTCATTTTTCAGGAATAAACATGACCCTCAAATACACCCCCGACCACGAATGGCTGCGCCTCGACCGCGGCATCGCCACGGTTGGCATCACGGCGCACGCGCAGGACGCGCTGGGCGATGTGGTGTTCGTCGAATTGCCCCAAACCGGCAAGACCTACGCGCAAGGCGAGGTGGCTGGCGTGGTCGAGTCGGTCAAGGCCGCCGCCGACGTGTTCATGCCCGTGGATGGCGAAGTGGTCGAAGTCAACGAAGCGTTACGCGCCGACCCCGCCTTGGCCAACAGCGACCCGCTGGGCGCGGGCTGGTTCTTCAAGATCAAGCCCGGCCACGCGGCGCAGATCGACGCGCTGCTGGACGAGGCGGATTACGCCCAACTTGCCGCCAAGGCATGATTTGCACTCCCCTCGCCCGCTGGCGGGAGAGGGGCTGGGGGAGAGGGCCAGCGGCGGTGGTTAAAGTGGCTAAAGTGGCAACGCTTGCGCCGCGCGCCTCCTCTCCCTGGCCCTCTCCCCAAAAGAAGAGAGGGAAAAAACCGTTCCATCCTTTTGCATACCTCCGCCATGTCAAGCCCCGATCTCACCCCCGAACCCGAATTCGCCGCCCGTCACATCGGCATCAGCGCCGCCGACGAGCAGATCATGCTGGCCGCCGTGGGCGCGGCCACGCGCGCGGAGTTGATCGATGGCATCGTTCCCGCCGCCATCCGCCGCGCGCGTCCCATGAATTTGCCCGCGCCCGCGAGCGAGGCGCTGGCGCTGGACGAACTGCAAACCATCGCGGCCAAAAACAAGATTCTCAAGAGCTTTATCGGTCAGGGCTATCACGGCACGCACACGCCCAGCGTGATCTTGCGCAACGTGCTGGAGAATCCGGCCTGGTACACCGCGTACACGCCGTATCAGGCCGAGATCAGCCAGGGGCGGCTTGAGGCGCTGCTCAACTTTCAGACGCTGGTGTGCGATCTGACGGGTATGGACATCGCCAACGCCTCCATGCTGGACGAGGCCACCGCCGCCGCCGAGGCGATGACGCTGGCGCGGCGGGCCGCCAAGTCGAAAAGTAACCGCTTCATCGTCGCGGGCGATGCGCACCCGCAGACTATTGAGGTGATCCGCACCCGCGCCGCGCCGCTGGGTATCGAGGTGGCGCTGGCCGATTCCCCGAAGGAGTGGCTGGAAGGCGAGTACTTTGCCGCGCTGGCCCAGTACCCCGCCACCGATGGCCGCATTCACGATCTGCGCGCCAGCGCGGCCAAGGCGCACGCGCAGCAGGCCATTTTCATCGTGGCCGCCGATCCGCTGGCGCTCACCCTGCTTGTACCGCCCGGCAAATGGGGCGCGGATATCGTGGTCGGCAGTACGCAGCGCTTCGGTATGCCGATGGGCGCGGGCGGCCCGCACGCGGCGTACATGGCGTGCCGTGACGAGTACAAACGCTCGCTGCCCGGCAGGCTGGCGGGCGTGAGCGTGGATGCGCACGGCCAGAGCGCGCTGCGGCTGGCGCTGCAAACGCGCGAGCAGCACATCCGGCGCGAAAAGGCCACCAGCAACATCTGCACAGCGCAGGCGCTGCCGGCCATCGTCGCCAGCCTGTACGCGGTCTATCACGGCCCGCAAGGGTTGCGGCGCATCGCCCGGCGCGTGGCGCTGCATACCGCCGTGCTGGCCCGCGGCCTGGCGCAACTGAACGCCCCGTTGCGCTTGCAGCCGGCATTCGACACGCTGGCGCTGGAGACCGGCTCTGCTACGCAAAAGATAGCGGATCGCGCTGTGTCGATGGGCGTGAACCTGCGCATTCGCCGCAAAAACGAGCTGTGCATCGCACTGGATGAAACCACCACGCGCGCCGATGTCGAACTGCTGTGGCGCATCTTCGCCCAGCCCGGCAAACCGCTGCCCGACTTCGACGCGCTGGCCGCCGGCGCGCCCGATCTGCTGGCGCCCGCGCTGCGCCGCGCCAGCAGCTTTCTTACGCATCCGGTGTTCAACACCCACCACGGCGAAACCGCGCTGCTGCGCTACATCCGCCAGTTGGCGGACAAAGACTTGGCCCTGGATCGCGGCATGATCGCGCTGGGCAGCTGCACCATGAAACTCAACGCCGCCAGCGCGATGCTCCCTCTCACCTGGCCGCAATTTGCCAACGCGCACCCATTCGCGCCCGCCGATCAATTGCAGGGCTACGCCGAGCTTGACGCGCAGTTGCGCGCCTGGCTGTGCGAGGCCACCGGCTACGCCGCCACCAGCCTGCAACCCAACGCCGGCTCGCAAGGCGAATACGCGGGCCTGCTGGCGATCCGCGCCTATCACGCGGCGCGCGGGCAGGGCCAGCGCAAGGTGTGCCTGATTCCTGCATCGGCCCACGGCACCAACCCGGCCAGCGCGCACATGGCGGGTATGGACGTGGCCGTGATCGCCTGCGACGCGCAAGGCAACGTTGCCATCGACGATCTGCGCCGCGCCTGCGAAAAGCACGCGGACGAGCTGGCCTGCGCGATGGTGACTTACCCCAGCACGCACGGCGTGTTCGAGCCGCGCGTGAAAGAGCTGTGCGAAATCGTCCACGCGCACGGCGCTCTGGTGTACATCGACGGCGCCAACATGAACGCGCTGGTGGGCATCGCCGCGCCGGGCGAATTCGGCGGCGACGTGAGCCACCTGAACCTGCACAAAACCTTCAGCAGCCCGCACGGCGGCGGCGGCCCTGGCGTGGGGCCGGTGTGCGCAACGCAAGAGCTTGCGCCGTATCTGCCGCAATTTATTTCCGCCGCGCCGCTAGGCAACGCCTCGGTGCTGCCGATCAGCTGGATGTACATCCGCATGATGGGAGCAAAGGGCCTGCAAGCGGCCACCGAAGCGGCCATCCTCAGCGCCAACTACATCAGCGCGCGTTTGAAAGAACACTACCCCACGCTGTACGCCAGTGAAAACGGCCATGTGGCGCACGAGTGCATCCTCGACCTGCGCAGCTTCAAAGACAGCAGCGGCGTCACCGCCGAAGACGTCGCCAAGCGTCTGGCGGACTACGGCTTTCACGCGCCCACGCTCAGCTTTCCCGTCGCCGGCACGCTGATGGTCGAGCCGACCGAAAGCGAGCCGCTGGCCGAGCTGGACCGCTTCATAGCCGCCATGATCGCCATCCGCGAAGAAATCCGCCGCGTCGAACGCGGCGAATGGCCGCGCAAAAACAACCCGCTCAAAAACGCCCCCCACACCGCCGCCAGTCTGCTGGCCGCCAAATGGCACCACCCGTATCCACGCGCAACCGCCGCCGCGCTCGCGCACAGCCCGCAAGGCGGCGTCAAATACTGGCCTCCCGTGGGCCGCGTGGACAACGTGCACGGCGACCGCCATCTGGTCTGCGCGTGCGCCGTGCCGGAAGGTGCAGATCTGCCTGCAACCGCATAAACCTTCCTCGCGTCATTTCCGCGAAGTTCCCGCCTTTGTGGAAATGGCGAACATGATATAGTCAATCCTTCAAATAATTAGACGTTTGAATTATCTCATCCAGCGCGCCGCCAATCTTGCGCCAGCGGCGCTTAAGGTTGGCCCAGAGCTTTTCAATTGGGTTCAGATCAGGACTGCAGGGCGGCAAGTACAACAGTTGACAGCCAGCGTGCTCCACCAAGCGGCGCGTTGGCTGTGATTGGTGAAAGCTGGCGTTGTCCAGCACAATCACACTGCCGCCAGAGCATTTTTGATTTATGCGATGACAAATCCAGAAGAAGCGAAGTAATTGCGGCACTGTGTTGCGGGGAGAGCATCCAGCAGTTGGCCGATCTCCTGCCATAGGGCATCGACGG
>JAIRVJ010000053.1 GCA_031253955.1 Burkholderiaceae bacterium
CCCCGCTCCAGGCCATGTAGCCCAGAAAACCGGGCATGGCGATGCCCTGGTGTTCGGCGATGGACTTGACCATCAGGTTGGGCGCGTTGCCGATGTAGGTGTTGGCGCCCATGAAGACGGCCCCGGCGCTGATGGCCGCGAGCGTGGCCGGAAAAGCCGCCATCAAATGGCTGACGTTGCTATCCGCGGCGTTGAAGAACACCAGATAGGTCGGCGCGTTGTCCAGCAACGACGACAGCACCCCCGTGACCCAGAAATACAGGGCCGGAACGGGCGCGCCATCCGCGCCGGTGACGGCTCGAACCACCGCGCCGAGCGGCCCCGCCGCGCCTGCTTGCAGCATGGCGGCAACCGGGATAAGGGTCAAGAAGATGCCCGCGAACAGTTGCGCGACTTCGCGCATCGGCGTCCACTTGAAGCGATTTTTTTGGCGCGCCGCGCGCGGCGTAATGACTAGCGAGACCAACATCACGGCGGCCAGCCCCGCGTCACGCACGATGTCGGGCAAGCCCAGCGGCACGCCAGCTACATGCCAGACCACGCCCGAACGCCACACGCCGCAGGCCAGCACCAGCGCCACCACGGCGGCGATCAGACCGAAATTGACCGCGCCCTCGAAGCCAAAACTTTGGGTACCGGGCGTGGGGTCGGGTTCGACCACGCCGTCCTTGCGGTAATAGTGACGATCCAGAAAATAGAAAATCACCAGCAGCGCCGCGACCAGCAGCGCGGTCTGAGCCAGCAGGTGCTGCAAGGTCCAGAAAAACGGCACGCCCTGCAAAAAGCCCAGGAACAGCGGCGGATCGCCCAGCGGCGTCAGCGCCCCGCCGATGTTGCCGACGATAAAGATGAAGAACACGATGACGTGCGCGGCGCGCTTGCGGTTGTCGTTGGCGCGGATGAGGGGCCGGATCAGCAGCATCGACGCGCCGGTGGTGCCCATCACGCTGGCCAGCAGCGCCCCGGCCAGCAGCAGGCCGCAGTTGAGCGCGGGCGAGCCGCGCAGATTGCCGCGCAGGTAAATGCCGCCCGCCACCGTGTAGAGCGTGGCGAGCAGCAGAATGAAGGGCAGGTATTGCGTGAGCAGCGCGTCGGCCAGCGCCTGCGCCGCCGCGTCGATGCCGAAGGCCGCCGCGCAAGGTGCCAAAAACGCCAGCGCCCACAGCGCGGCGATCTTGCCGGAGTGACGCCGCCAGTACTGTGGCGCGATCAGCGGCCAGAACGCGATGGAGAGCAAAAGACCCGCGAAAGGCGCGCCCCAGAGCGGGGTAAACGTCATGCCGCTCATGTGGATTTGCGTTTGGTCACGTAGAAATTTTTCCCATCATTCCCGTGAAAGCGGGAATCCAGGTATTTGTGTGGCGGGCATATTGAAGCATCGTAGAGGTAGATTGCCGCCTTCGCGGGAATGACGATGAAAATTCATTCCTCGCCTCGAAGTTTTCGATTGAATGCCCATTCGCATCAACGTACCACCGGCGGCTGGCGCGTGGCCGGCTCGGCGGGCGGGGGGGGCAGGTCGAATACCTGGCGCAGGTAAGTCAGATACCCCTGGTCTTGCACCATCGTCTTGCCGGGCGTGTCGGAAATTTTGGCGACCGGCTGGCCGTTGCAAGCGACCATCTTGAGCACGATTTGCAACGCCTTCGGCCCCAGGTCGTTGGTCAGATTGGTGCCCACGCCAAACGCAAGCTGGATGCGGCCCTGAAAACGCTGGAACAGTTCGACGCAGCGCGGAATGGTCAGGCCGTCGCTGAAGATCAGCAGCTTGCTGCGCGGATCGCAGCGGTTGGCCTGGTAGTGCGCGATCATGCGCTCGCCCCACAAGAACGGGTCGCCCGAATCGTGCCGCGCGCCGTCGAACAGCTTGCAAAAGTACATGTCGAAGTCGCGCAAAAAGGCGTTGACGCCATACACGTCCGACAGGGCGATACCCAAGTCACCTCGGTATTCCTGCGCCCATTTTTCAAACCCGAAGATCTGGCTGTCGCGCAGCCTTGGCCCCAGCGCCTGGCAGGCTTGCAGGTATTCGTGCGCCATCGTGCCCATCGGGCGCAAGCCCAATTCCTTGGCGAACAGCACGCTGCTGGTGCCGGTGAATTGGCCGTCCTGCTCGCTGCTCAGTTGCTCCTTGAGTGTTTGCAGCAGCTCGCGCTGCCAGGCGCGCGAAAAGCGCCGCCGCGTGCCGTAGTCGGCGATCTTGAGTTGCGCCAAGCCCGGTTGTTTGAGTTGCGCGATTTTGGCCGTCAGGCGCTTGCGCCCTTCGTCCCAGGCCAGGCCCGGCTGCGTGTTACGAAAGTACACCTCGCTGACGATGGCCAGCACCGGAATCTCGAACAAGATGGTGTGCAGCCACGGCCCGCGCACGCGGATGTCCATGTCGCCCTCATCGGTGGCGCTGACGCGCACGTACTTCTGGTTGAGCTTGAACAGCGCCAGAAAATCCACGAAGTCGCTCTTGATGAAGCGCAGCGAGCGCATGTAGTCCAGCTCATCGTCGGTAAAGCGCAACTTGCACAAGGCGCGGATTTCCTCGCGCACCTCGTCCACGTAAGGCGCCAGCCGCACGCCCGCGTCGCGGCAGCGAAACTGGTACTCGACCTGCGCGCCAGGAAACTGGTGCAGCACCGCCTGCATCATGGTGAATTTGTAGAGGTCGGTATCGAGCAGGCTTTCGATGATGCCGGACATGGGTTTGTCTCGCGGGTATCGGAATGAATGTCCGATAGTAGCAACCGCCGCGCCGCTCACGC
>JAIRVJ010000137.1 GCA_031253955.1 Burkholderiaceae bacterium
CGACAAGCTGATTAACCCGCGTTGATGGACCGCGGGGAGTTGACCGGCTGGCTGCGGCTGGCCCTCACTCCCGGCGTGGGCGACGCCAGCGTCCGCCGCCTGCTAGCCGCCTTCGGCCCGCCCGAAGCGATCTTCGCCCAGCCCGCCGCCGCGCTGCGCCAACTGCTCACTCCGGCGCAGGCTGGCGCGCTGGCGCAAACGCCGCCGGTGCTGGCGCAAACGCTGGATGCCACCCTGAACTGGCTCGCCGCCAGCGGGCAAGACGGCGCACAGCACGCTTTCGTCACTTTGGGCGACGCGCGCTACCCGGCGGCGCTGCTGGCCATCGAAGACCCGCCGCCCATGCTCTACCTGCTGGGCCAGCTGCCCGGCGAAAACTCGCCGCCGTACCCGCCCGCGCTCGCCGTGGTCGGCAGCCGCAATCCCACGCCGCAAGGCGCGCTCAACGCGCGCCAGTTTGCCCGCGCGCTGTGCGAGGCGGGGCTAACAGTGGTCTCCGGTCTGGCGCTGGGCATCGACGGCGCGGCGCACGAAGGCGCGCTGCAAGCCGCCGGCAGCACCTTGCCGTCCACCATCGCCGTCATCGGCACCGGCATCGACCGCGTGTACCCCAGCCGTCACCGCGAGCTGGCGCACCGCATCGCGCGGCAGGGGCTGATCGTCAGCGAATACCCCATCGGCACGCCGCCGCTGGCGGCCAACTTCCCCAAGCGCAACCGGCTTATCGCCGGGCTGGCGCTGGGCGCGCTGGTGGTGGAGGCGGCCCCGCAATCAGGCTCGCTCATCACGGCGCGGCTGGCCGTCGAGCAGGGCAAGGAAGTGTTCGCCATTCCGGGTTCAATTCACAGCGCCCAGTCGCGCGGCTGCCACCAACTGATCCGGCAAGGCGCCAAGCTGGTCGAAACCGCGCAAGACGTGCTGGAAGAACTGCCCCAGGCCGCCCGCGCCATGTCTGGCGGCGCGGCGGAAGCGCCAGCCCCCGCTCCTGCCGCGCCCGACACTGACGGGCTGCTGCGCGCCCTCGGCGCCGACCCGGTTAGCCTCGACGCGCTGCAAGCGCGCACCGGCCTTGCCACGCCCGTGCTGCAAGCGCGCCTGCTCGAACTCGAATTGCAAGGCCAACTCGGACGTTTGCCCGGCGGACTGTTCCAGCGGCTTGGGCAAGGTTGAGCGTTGGGCGCGGAGCGTGGAAACTTTCATGCTCCATGCACGGCAATCGCATCTAAATTTCTTCAGAATCAACAAGTTGGCAATGGAGCACCGGTGTAGGGGCGAAAAATTTTTCGCCCTTGGGCTGTTCCACAAGAACAGCGCTCTCCGATGATGCGCCGTAGGGCGAAAGATTTTTCGCCCCTACCGCAGCCGCAGCGTGCCCGTGCGAGCGAGACGCCAGCGCTCCAACTTGTTGATTTTCAACAAAATCAGATGCGATTGCCCTGAATGCTCCATGTGAGACACTCTTGTTTTAATAGCTATTTGCCTTGTAGTTATGTGGATCAACAAGTATTATTATATAATAAAACTATATCATGCATTGGTATATAGCTATCAATCAGAGAGTTTACTTCCCACGCTAGCGCATCGCGCGCGCCCAACGCCCAGCGCCTAATTCATCAACTGCTCCGGCGCCGCTTGCAGGCGCGTGAGGGCGTCGCGGGTGGCGCGGGCGGTGAGGGGTTCTTCTTCCAGCGGGGTCAGCAGGCCCGCTTGCAGGTACGAGGCCAGCCGCGTGGTTTGTACCAGATAGGTTTTGCCGCCGGCGCTGGCAAACAGGTGCAACTGGCCGCGCGCGCTGCGCCAGACGTATTGCACGCGCAGGGTAGCACCCGAAAATTCGAGCATGAACCAGTTGCCCAACTCCAGTTCGGCGGCCCAGGCCAGCATGGCCTGACCCGGTTCGGTGCCGCCGGTGGCAATCGCGCTCATCGAGGAGGCGTCCACGCCGAACATCAATTCGAGCGTGTCGGGGTCGAGCATCACGTCGCCCTCGGCATCGTCGGTGACGACACTTTCCAGGTGCGCCAGGCTGCGCGCCAGTTCGTCCAGTTTTTCCGGCGCAATGCCTTCGCCGTGCGAGACGAAGGCCTGCATCACGGCGTCGTTGATCTGCTTGATGAAGTGGTCCTGCTCGGCCTCGACGATGCCGACGGTGGTCATGCCCTCGCGCAGCGTTTGCAGCAATTGCGGCAGGCGTTGCGCGACGCTGCCGCGGTCGGGTTTGGGGCTGATGGCCCACAGTATGCCGGCGGCGGCTTGTTTGTAGGCTTGCGTGGTTGCGTGCCGGGCGCCCAGGCGCACAGTGGCCATGGCCAGCACTTCGGACCAGATGTGAAAGAGAAAATCGCGCACGGTCTCGTCGAGCGTTACCGGCGCGAGCATCTTGCGCAGCTCGATGGTGTACTGGATCGCCAGCGCGTCGCGCTGCTCGACCTGCTGGGCCAGCGTGACGGCCTGCTGCGCGGGGCTGCCCTCGGTGAGCGAGCGGCCCAGGAATTTCCTGAACTCGTCGAGCACCAGTTGAAATACGCGCCGGCCGGTTTCCGGGTACTGCTCGATCACCTGCACGACGCGCTTGATTTCGCGCTCCAGCCGGGAACCGGCGATGCCTTGGGCGTCAAAGCCCATCGCGCAGGCGCCCATGCGGTCGATCAACTGGCGCGCCGGATGACCGGTGGAGGCGAAGAAATCCGGCTCGGCCAGGGCCAGACGCAGCACCGGGATTTGCAGCCGCGCGAACCAGATTCGCAGCGCGGCGGGAATGTGCTCCTCGGCCAGAATGGCCTGGAACATGAGCGCGACGATTTCGATAATGGCTTTCTCGCTGGGCCTGTTGGTCTTGGTTTTCAGCTCGGTGGCGCGGCGGCGCAGCTGCTGCGCCGCCGCCTGGGGGCTGGTCGGCGGCGCCATGGCGGCGGGGCCGCCCTCCGGCGGTGCCAGCAACATGGTCGGCGCATACGCGGGGGGCTGCGACGGCATCAGCGAACTGAGCAGCGCCGGCGAGATCGGGACGGCGGGCGCGGCGGCGTCGTAGCCGGCCACGCGCTCGATCAGCAGCCGGCGCAACTGCCCCAGCACGCCTTGCGCCCGCTCGCGCAGGCGCACCGGCGCCGCCGTGCGGGTCATCATGCGGGTTTCCTGATCGGCACGCGCCAGGGCGGAGGAATGCACGCGCGTCACGTGGCCCGCGTCAACGTGGCCCGCGCCAGCCTCGCGCTCGAACGGCTTGGCGCTGGCGGCAAGGCGCACGCCCATGCGCTGCCCGCCGCCGCCCGGCAGCGGGCGGCGGTACCACGGCTGGGCGCGGCCGCCGCCGGCTGACTCCGGTTCTTGCTCCTGGCGGCTGCCGCCGGTACGGGCGCGGCGTTCGTCCTGTCGGCCTTGCGGCGGGTTGCGCGCCGTGTCCTTGTCTTTGTGGCTGGCGGGCGGCTCGGCGCCGCTGGCCGGGCCGCTGTCGGCGCGGCGCACCAGATCCTTGAGGTCGATTTCCGGCAGCACGCCCTGCCCGATCAGGTGTTCGTTGACCCGGCGGTAGGCCGCCGTCATGCGCTCGGCCAGCGGCTGGTACACGCTGTCTTGCACCAGCGCCCATGCCGACAGCGCCAGTTTGTGCGTGGCCCAGGCGTCCAGCAGCGCGCGGGGGTAGGTGCGGGGCTGGAACACGTCGCTTGCGGCCAGTTCGGGAATGTGCTCCAGGTGCCGGATGCGCACCTCCAGGGCATTGATTTCCCACAGCGCCTTGTCATGCACCGCGTGGGCCAGGCGCGATGCCAGCAGTTGCCGCTCAATCACGTCGTCGGCCACCAGACCGAGCGTGCCGCCGCGGCTGTCTTGGCGGCGCTGTGGGGCGGCGGTCTTGTTGTCCAGCGCGGCGCGCCAGGTCAGGCTCACGGCCTTGACCCAGCCGGCGCGCTTGCGCGCGAACGCGTTCTCCGCATCTTGCGCGGCCCGCAGCATCTCGATGGATTTGGCGTCGGCGACGAGTTTGGTCAGACGCTGCCCAATCAGGTCGGCCAGCTCCTGTGTGCCCGTATCGACCGTGTTCACGAACAGCTCGCGCGCGCGGCGCGCGGCGCTGTTTGTGAGCTTGAACGGCGAGGCGGCGGGACTCATCGGGGTGCGGGCTGGGACCGGTCAAAAAATAAGTATGACGGACGCGCCGCGAATTTTCAACCTTTCCTACTACCCGGTCATGGTTTTCAAACCATCGCGCCGGCGTTCGGGTTGGTGTGGTCGCGCTCCTTGCGGATGTTCCTGACCAGATCCTCGCGCTTGACGCCCAGCCACATGGCGATGGCCGCCGCCACGAACACCGAAGAATAGATGCCGAACAGAATGCCGATGGTCAGCGCCAGCGCGAAATTGTGCAGCGTCTGGCCGCCGAACAGCAGCATCGACAGCACCATCGTCTGCGTGCTGGCGTGGGTGATGATGGTGCGGCTGATGGTGGAGGTGATGGCATGGTTGATGACCTCCACCGTGTTCATCTTGCGGTAGCGCCGGAAGGCTTCGCGCACCCGGTCGAAGATAACCACCGATTCGTTGACCGAATAGCCCAGCACCGCCAGCACCGCCGCCAGCACCGCCAGCGAGAACTCCCACTGGAAGAAGGCGAAAAAGCCCAGGATGATGACCACGTCGTGCAAGTTGGCGATGATGCCCGCGACGCCGAATTTCCACTCGAAGCGCAGCATCAGATAGAACATGATGCCCAGCACCACGAACGTCAGTGCCATCAGGCCGCTCCATGCCAGCTCGTTGCCGACTTGCGGGCCGACGAATTCGACGCGGCGCAGTTGCACGTCGGCGTTGGCGGCCTTCAGCGCGCCAAACACCTGATCGCGCTGCTGCTCGGAAGTCTGATCCTTTTGCAGCGGCAGGCGGATCAGCACGTCGCGCGAGGTGCCGAAGTTTTGCACCTGCACGTCGGCGTAGCCGAGCTTGCCGATGGCCCCGCGCACTTCTTCCAGTTGGGCCGTCTGGCTGTAAGAGACTTCCATCACCGTGCCGCCGGTGAACTCCACCGACAGGTGCAGCCCGCGCGTGACCAGGAAGAACACCGCGAGGATGAACGTGATCAGCGACACGATGTTGAGCGCCAGCGCATGGCGCATGAACGGAATGTCGCGGCGGATTTTGAAAAATTCCATGATGCCTGTTTCCTCGTTCAGCGGGCGTTGCCGGACTGTTCCAGTTTGGGGTTGGCCGCGCCGTTTTCGGGTTTCCACACCGTGCCGATCGACACTTTCTTGAGGCGCTTCTGACGCCCGTACCAGAGGTTGACCAGCCCGCGCGAGCAGAACACGGCGGAGAACATCGACGTGAGAATGCCGATCACGTGCACCACCGCGAAACCCCGGATCGGCCCGGAGCCGAAGACCAGCAGCGCCACGCCGGCGATCAGCGTGGTGACGTTGGAGTCCAGGATGGTGGCCCAGGCGCGTTCGTAGCCGGCATGGATGGCCGCCTGCGGCGCGGCGCCCTCGCGCAGTTCTTCGCGCACCCGTTCGTTGATGAGCACGTTGGAGTCGATTGCCATGCCCAGTGCCAGCGCCATGGCCGCCATACCCGGCAGCGTGAGCGTGGCTTGCAGCATCGACAGCACGGCCACCAGCAGCAGCAGGTTGAACGCCAGCGCCAGGCTGGAAAACGCGCCGAACAGCATGTAATAGACGCACATGAACGCGCAGATCACCGCGAAGCCCCACATCACGCTGTGAAAGCCCTTGGCGATGTTGTCGGCGCCCAGGCTGGGGCCGATGGTGCGCTCCTCGATGATCTCCATCGGCGCGGCCAGCGCCCCGGCCTTGAGCAGCAGCGCCAGATCGTTGGCTTGGCCAACCGTCATGGCCCCGGAGATCTGAAAGCGCGTGCCCAACTCGCCCCGGATGGTGGCGTTGGAGATGACCTGGCCCTTGCCTTTCTCGAACAGGATGATGGCCATGTTCTTGCCGATGTTTTCGCGGCTCACGTCACGCATTACGCTGCCGCCCTTGGCGTCCATCGACAGGTTGACGCTGGGTTTTTGGTCCTGGTCGTAGCCGGGCTGCGCGTCCGTCAGGTTCTCGCCCGTGACCAGCACTTCTTTTTTCACGATGACCGGGCGGCCCTGCGCGTCTAGGAATTTTTCCGAGCTTAAGGGCACCGGTCCGCCCACGATGGCTGCCGCGCCTTCAGCGGTTTGATCGACCATGCGCACTTCCAGCGTGGCGGTGCGGCCCAGAATCTCCTTGGCCTTGGCCGGATCCTGCACGCCCGGCAGTTCCACCACGACCCGCTCCACTCCCTGCTGCTGGATCACCGGCTCGGCCACGCCCAGCGCGTTGACGCGGTTGTGCAGCGTGGTGATGTTTTGCTTGATCGCGTCGTCCTGCACCTTCTTGAGCCTGTCGGGCTTGAAGGTGGCCACCAGCCGCGGCTCGCCCGCGGCGGCGGGCAGCACCTGCAAATCGGGCAAGCGGTCGCTGATTACGCCGCGCGCCGCTTCCAGCGCCGCCGGGTCGCGGGCGTGGATTTCGATGCTGTCGCCCGCGCGGCTGATGCTGCCGTAGCGCACGCCCTTGTCGCGCAGGGCCGTGCGGATGTCGCTAACCATTGAATCGAGCCGTTTGGTGATGGCCGCGCGCATGTCCACTTGCAGCGTGAAGTGCACGCCGCCGCGCAAATCCAGCCCCAGGTACATGGGCTTGGCGCCCAGCGCCGTCAGCCACGCGGGGGCGTTGGACATCGGGTTGAGCGCCACCACGTAGGCGGGATCCGTAGGGTCGGTGTTGAGCGCGTGCTCGATGGCGTCCTTGGCCTTGAGCTGGGTATCGGCATCGGCAAAGCGCGCGCGCACCGAGGAGCCATCAAAGCCCAGTTGATCGAACGCGATGCCGTCTGCTCTAAGAACGGCCTGCACCTTGTCCTGGGTGCCCGCGTCCACCTTGACCGTGACCTTGGCCGCCGATACCTGCACCGCCAGCGCCTCGCCAAACAGGTTGGGCAGCGCGTATAGCAGGGCCACGAACAGGGCGACCACAATGATCGCGTATTTCCAGAGCGGGTATCGGTTCATGATGAGCCAAGGCAGTTTTGATTAATTTTTCCTCTCCCCTGCCCCTCTCCCGCAAGCGGGCGAGGGGAAAGAAGAAAGATTATTTGACGGTTCCCTTGGGCAGCACCTGCACCACGGCGGAACGCTGCATTTGCACTTCCACGCCGTCGGCGATCTGGAGCGTGACGGCGCCTTCCGCCAGGCCGCTGACTTTGCCCAGCAGGCCGCCCGAGGTGACGATCTCGTCGCCCTTGGCCAGAGCGTCAATCATGGCCTTGTGCTCCTTTTGCCTTTTGCTCTGCGGACGGATGACGATGAAGTACATCACCACGACAAAAAGCAGGAAGGGCCACATGGAGATCAGGGAAAAACCCGCATCCCCCGGCGGCGCGGCGGCGGGGGCGGTTTGGGCGTAGGCGGATGAGATGAACATGACAAAAGCTTTCCGTCTTGAAATTGTGAGAGGCCGGGGCGGGGAATGGCCCACGCCGCAGGGAACCTTTTATTGTAGGCGGGCGCGCCCCGCGTCACGGACGCGCCGGGCCGCTGCCGGGGCGCGCGGGGGCTAGCGGATCGGGCGGCGGGGACGGCGGCGTGGGCGCAAGGCGCGGCGCCGCGCGCACCGCCCCCGCCGCCGCGCCCCGGCAATACACGATTTCGGGAATGCCGGTGTAGCGCAGCGCCGCCAGCCGCCCGTCTGGCCCCAGGCCGAATTCGGCCAACAAGGTGGCGTCGCGGTAGCGCGGCGTGCCGCCCGCGCCGTCGTCCGTGCGCGCCAGCCGTGCGAAACCGCGCCGGCCTTCCAGAAAGGCCATGTCCTGATACAGACGCGCCTCGAAGCGCAAATCATGAGGGCACAGATACGCCAGCCGGGGCGCGTCTTGCAGCGTCGCGCAGCCGGCGCAAAAGAGCGGCGCGGCGCATAAAAGCCTGCTGGCAAGACGTTGGATAGCTATTAATAAAATAGCTGTTTTCCCTTGTATCATATGGGCTGTAACCGGTTTTCTTGAAAACCCATCACTTGGGCCAAAGCACCCACAGCTTGAGCGGTTGCTTGAGCCGCCCGGCCAGATCGCCCGCTTGCGCGCCCCAGCCGGCGAAGTAGTCGGCGCGCAGCGCGCCGGTGATGGCGCTGCCGGTGTCTTGCGCCATGACCAGACGGTTCAGCGCCAGCAACGGCCCGGGCGAGGACAGCCATACCGGTGTGCCGTAGGGAATGCTTTGCGGGTCGATGGCGATGGAGCGGCCCGGCGTGAGCGGCACGCCTTGCGCGCCGCGCGGGCCGAACTGCGCGTCCAGCTCCTCCAGCGGCTCCTCGCGGAAAAACACCACGCGCGGATTGCTCCACAGTAACTCTTGCAGCCGCTGCGGGTTGGCGGCGGCCCACGCCTTGATGCCGGGCCAGGAAGAGTCGCGGATCAGGCCCTGATCGAGCAGCCATTTACCCACGCTGCGGTAGGGCTGGTCGTTGGAGCCGGCGTAAGCCAGGCGCACCATGCGCTGGCTGCCGTCCGGCTCGGCGATACGCACGCGGCCCGACCCCTGAATTTGCAGGATCAGCGCGTCCAGCGGATCGGCGAGCCAGGCGATTTCCTGCCCTTGCAGCGGCGCGCGCGCTTCGGGCAGGGTGTCGATCTCCTGCCGCGTGTACCAGGGCCGGCGCTGGTTCAGCGTGGCGGGCGGGCGGTAAAGCGGCGTCGTGTAAGCGCCTTGCGGCTGGCGCGCGGCATCGGCCAGCGGCTCGAAGTAGCCGGTCAGCAGCCCATCGCCCGCCGGGCCATCCAGCGGCTCCACGCGGTACGGCTGCAAGTTGGCGCGCATCCAGGCGCGCTGCTCATCGGGCGTGGCCAGCGACAGCAGGCGCACCTGGCCGCACAAGGGCGCCAGCGCGGGGCCGGGGCGCTCGCAGCTTTTGATCCACGCGCTCCAGGCTGCGGCGGTGTCGTCCTGCTCGAAACCGGGCAGATCCGCCCAGGGCACCGGCGTCCAGCGGCTTTGGGCGCGCTGAATCGGCGGCGGCAGCGGCGCGCTGTCTTGCGGCGCACCGGACGCGGGGGGCGGCAGGGCATCGGGTACGGTGGAGCAAGCCGCCAGCAGCGCGGCGCAAACGGCGGCCGCCCATGTCGCAAAACGCGGGCCGCGCGAAGACGGATCAGGGAAACAACGCATGGCCGGAGTATGTCAAACTCCAGCATGTTCAACCAAAAACGCCCAGCCTCATCTGGAAATATCGTGAAAAAACTGCTTGCTTTCGCACTCATGGCCGGCGTGGCGGCCGGCGCTCAGGCGCAGGACTTTCCCGGCAACCGGGCCATCCACATCGTGGTGCCTTTTGCCGCCGGCGGGCCGACCGACCGGGTCGGGCGCGATCTGGCCGAGGCGCTGCGCAAGCCCTTGGGCGATGCCGTCATCGTGATCGACAACGTGCCCGGCGCGGGCAGTTCCATCGGCGCGGCCCGCGTGGCGCACGCCGCGCCCGACGGCTACACGCTGCTGCTCAACCACATCGGCATGTCCACCTTGCCGACGCTGGAACCCAAGGCCAATTTCAGCGTGCTCAACGACTTCGAGTATCTGGGCATCGTCAACGACGTGCCCATGACGCTGATCGCCCGTCCCACCCTGCCCGCGCACAACTACAAGGAGCTGGCCGCCTGGATCGCCGCCAACAAAGGCAAGATCAACCTGGGCAACGCCGGCGTCGGTTCGGCCTCGCACCTGTGCGGCCTGCTCTACCAAAGCGCCATGCAGACCGAAATGACGCCCGTCTCCTACAAAGGCACCGGCCCGGCCATCATCGACCTGATCGGCGGTCACATCGACCTGATGTGCGACCAGACCACCAACACCACTCCGCAGATCGAAGCCAAAAAAGTCAACGCCTACGCCGTCACCACCGCCCAGCGCCTGACCGCGCCGCTGCTCAAAGACTTGCCCACGCTGCAAGAAGAAGGGCTGAAAGACTTCCAGGTCACCATCTGGCACGGCCTGTACGCGCCCAAAGGCACGCCCGCGCCGATCCTCAAGAAAATCAACGACGCGCTCAAAGCGGCCCTCAAAGACCCGGACTTCG
The DNA here is from genome assembly GCA_031253955.1 of Burkholderiaceae bacterium. Classification (GTDB taxonomy): domain Bacteria; phylum Pseudomonadota; class Gammaproteobacteria; order Burkholderiales; family Burkholderiaceae_C; genus Ottowia. The sequence goes on from JAIRVJ010000137.1 coordinate 10,107, forward strand.
TGAGCAGGGAACAAACCCTGGGCGCCGTCATCGCCGCCGACGCGCGCGTGGAACCCGCAGGCCACAAAAAATTCGTCGCCGGCGAAATCGCCAAATGGAGCCCGATCATCAAGGCCGCCGGGGTGTATGCTGATTGAAGCCGCGCCAAACTGCAACCGCGGGCCGGCGGATGCAAAAAAAGAAATCGAACCGGGACAAGGGTTGGCTTTATCCGTTATTTTGAAGGAGAAATGCAATGCTTGAAGTGGTAAGCCGGGTTGTGAAACTGGTAACGGGTCAACCTCTGCCGGAAGGATCGGCGCCGCCTCGGTGGGTACGCCGGGTTAAGACACTGGTAACGGGTCAACCGGAGATGGATTCGCAAGAACTCAAGCAGGCAGCGCAGCGAGGCGATGTGCAAGCGCAATTCAGACTCGGGCTGGCCTACGATTCTGGCGATGGCATGGATCAAAGCAATGTAATGGCCATGCAGTGGTACCGCAAGGCGGCGGCGCAGGGACATGCGCAAGCCCAGCACAACCTCGGCGTGATGTACGGCACGGGCCAGGGTGTGGCCAAAAACCATGCCGAGGCCTTCAAGTGGCATGAGGCGGCGGCGCAGCAGGAATATGCGGATGCCCAATACACCCTCGGAATACTGTACGCCCGGGGTCATGGCGTCGCCCGCAGCGAGGTCTTGGCCGTGCAATGGCTGCGCAAGGCGGCCGATCTGAAACATGGGCGCGCCCAATATGTCCTTGGCACGATGTACCAAAATGGGCAAGGCGTCGAAAAAAATGATGCCGAAGCCTTCAAGTGGTATATGGCGGCGGCGATGCAACACGTCCCGGATGCCCAATACAGCGTCGGACTGATGTACCAAAAAGGTCTCGGTGTGGCACGCAATGACATTGAGGCCGTGCGGTGGCTTCGCGAGGCGGCGGGACAGGGAGTTGCCCAAGCCAGAAACGCGCTTGGAATGATGGGAAAGTCCACGGGTTTTCCCTGAACGATACCAAGATCGTGCAGCGGCTTCGCAAGGCGGCGGAGTAGGGAGTTGTTCAAGCCAGGAATGCGCGCGATCTGGCGAAACAATCCACAAAAGCCAGTCAAAAAAATCGGCACGTGAGCCGGCGCGCACGAAGCTCACGGTTTGAGCCATTCATCGGCAGGAAGTTCCCGCCGCGGATCAGGCAGGCGATCCCGGTCTTGGGCGCGATTTTTTCATTTTCCCCACGCAGGAGACGGGGATAGCTTAAAATTCATAGCTATTTGGTAATGTATTATATAAATTTTAGATAATTTTGTTTATAAAAAACATACTATAAATCGGATGGCAGCTATCATTTTTGAGTTTTTGCCATTCCCGTCCGCGCCGAAATGACGAAGGGGATGCGGCGCTCCACGCAAAACGCGCAACGCCAAACGCCCATGCGCCAGCGCCGATAATCGCGGGCATGAATGGCGTTCTGATCATTGCTCATGCGCCGCTGGCTGATGCGTTGCGCCAGTGCGCGCTGCATGTGTTCGCGGATGCGGCCGATTGCGTGGCGGCGCTGGATGTGCGCTCGGACGTCACGCCGGAGCAGACGCTGGCTCAGGCCCAGGCCGCGCTTGGCCGGCTGCCCAAGGGCGGCGTGCTGGTGTTGACGGATCTGTTTGGCGCTACGCCCTGCAACGTGGCGCAGCGCCTGGTCAAGGAGCGCCCCTGCCAGTTGGTGACGGGCGTCAACCTGCCGATGCTGCTGCGCGCCCTGACGTATCGCCACGAATCGCTGGAAGAGTTGGCGCAGCGCGCGTTTGACGGGGGCAGCCAGGGCGTGATGCAGGTGAACCCGGCGCTGCCGTGCCCGCCGGCCAACGCGCCATCATCAGAATGATCCGCCGCGAAACCACTATCGGCAACAAGCTGGGCTTGCACGCCCGCGCTTCGGCCAAACTGACCAAGCTGGCGGGCGGTTTTGCGTGCGAGGTGTGGATTGCCCGCGGCGCGCGCCGGGTGAACGCCAAGAGCATCATGGGCGTGATGATGCTGGCCGCCGGCATCGGCAGTGTGGTGACGCTGGAGACCGATGGCGCGGGCGAGCAGGAGGCGATGGACGCGCTGCTGGCGCTGATCGAAGACAAGTTCGGAGAGGGCGAATGACTTTTTCCGTGCACGGCATTACGGTCTCGCGCGGCATTGCCATCGGGCGGGCGGTGCTAGTGGCCTCCAGCCGCATGGACGTGGCGCATTACTTCATCGAGCCGGATCAGGTCGAGGCGGAAATCGGGCGCTTGCGGGCCGCGCGCGATGCGGTGGTGCAGGAGTTGCAGCGCCTGCGGCAGGACATTCCCAGAGACACGCCGCCCGAACTGGCCGCGCTGCTGGACGTGCACCTGATGCTGCTGCAAGACGGGCAGATGAGCGCCGCCGTGCGCGCCTGGGTGACCGAGCGCCTGTACCACGCCGAATGGGCGCTGACCACGCAGCTCGAGCAGGTGGCGCGTCAGTTCGACGAGATGCAGGACGACTACCTGCGCGAGCGCAAGGCCGATCTGGAGCAGGTGGTCGAGCGCCTGCTGCGCCACCTCAAGGGCGCCGCCGCGCCGATCACGGCGCCGCCGCGCGCGCCGCGCCGCACCGAGCAGTTGCTGCTGGAAGACGCGCAAGACGCGCCGCTAGTGCTAGTGGCGCACGATCTGTCGCCGGCGGACATGCTGCAATTCAAAAAGAGCGTGTTTACCGGCTTCGTGACCGACGTGGGCGGCAAGACCAGCCACACCGCCATCGTGGCGCGCAGCATGAACATTCCGGCGGTGGTCGGCGCACGAGCGGCCAGCCAGCTGGTGCGGCAAGACGACTGGGTGGTGATCGACGGCGACGCGGGGGTGATTGTGGTCAACCCCTCGTCCATCGTCCTGGCTGAATACGGCTTCAAGCAGCGCCAGGGCGAGATCGAACGCGGGCGGCTCACGCGGCTGCGCAACACGCCCTCGGTCACGCTCGATGGCCAGCGCGTGGAACTGCTGGCCAACATCGAGCAGCCGGGCGATACCGAGGCCGCGCTGGCCGTGGGCGCGGTGGGCGTGGGGCTGTTTCGCACCGAATTCATGTTCATGGGCCGCGCCGGCGAACTGCCCCGCGAGGAGGAGCAATACCTGGCCTACCGGCGCGCCGTGGAAGGCATGCACGGGATGCAGGTCACCATCCGCACCGTGGACGTGGGCGCCGACAAGCCGCTGGACGACCGGCGCGACGCCGCCCACCTCAACCCGGCCCTTGGCCTGCGCGCCATCCGCTGGAGCCTGGCCGAGCCGGCCATGTTCCTGACCCAGTTGCGCGCCATCTTGCGCGCCGCCGCGCATGGCAAGGTGTGCCTGCTCATCCCCATGCTGGCGCACGCGCGCGAAATCCGCTTGACGCTCGATCTGCTGGAGCGCGCGCGCGCCCAACTGGAAAGCCGCGAAATACTGCACGGCCCCGTCAAACTGGGCGCCATGATCGAAGTGCCGGCGGCGGCCATGACGCTGCCGCTGTTCATCAGGCACTTCGATTACCTTTCGATCGGCACCAACGATCTGATCCAGTACACGCTGGCCATCGACCGCGCCGACGAATCCGTGGCTCACCTGTACGACCCGTTGCACCCGGCGGTGCTCAAGATGGTGGCCGGCACCATCGCCAGCGCACGCGCCGCCGGCAAGGAAGTCAACGTATGCGGCGAAATGGCGGGCGACCCCGGCATGACGCGCCTGCTGCTCGGCCTGGGCCTGCGCAGCTTTTCCATGCACCCCGCGCAAATCCTGACCGTCAAACAGGAAATCCTGCGCGCCGACGCCGCCAAACTCGCCCCCTGGGCGCAAGCCGTGCTCGAAAGCGAAGACCCGGCGGCGATGCTGCAGCAGGGGTGAGCGCGGGCGCGGCTTTCCCGTGCCGACTTTTTGTTCAGACTTTTCCTTCCAGCCGCGCCAGCAGCCCTTGCAGCGCGTGCGCCACGGTCTGTTGGCGCACTTGGGAGCGGTCACCGTCGAAGTGCTGGCATTCGGCGCTGATTTGGCCGTTCACGCACCAGGCGAACCATACGGTGCCCACCGGCTTATCGGCGCTGCCGCCGCCGGGGCCGGCGATGCCGGTCACGGCCACGCTGACTTGCGCCGGCGCGCGCGCGCAAGCGCCGGCGGCCATGGCGCGCGCTACCGGCTGGCTGACCGCGCCGTGCGCGGCGATCAGCGCGGGCGGCACGCCCAGCAGGTCGGTCTTGGCGGCGTTGCTGTAGCTGACCACGCCGCGCTCGAACCACTCGGAGGAGCCTGCCAGGTCGGTGCAGGCAGCAGCTATCAGTCCGCCAGTACAGCTTTCGGCGGTGGCCAGCATCCAGCGGCGCGCCAGCAGCGTTTGGGCCAAGGCTTGAACGAAGGGCAGGTGGTTCATGAGTGAATTTATGACAAATCGGACTCTAACGAATATGAAATAAGGGCATGAAGCTATTGATACAGTAGCACAGATTGCGCGCTCAACCATAGCGCCAGCGCCAGCACCAGCAAGGTGAGCGCGGCGGCAACCAGATCGTCGAGCATGATGCCCAGGGCGCCGCGCCAGCCGCTGCCGTGCAGGGCTTGGTCGGCCCAGCGCACCGGGCCGGGTTTGAGCGCGTCAAGCAAGCGAAACAGCGCGAAGGCTGCCAACTGCAACCATCCGCTGGCGGGCAGCAGCAGCCATAGCACGAGCCAGAAGGCGACGATTTCGTCGATCACCACGCAGCTTGGGTCATCCGTGTTCAGCGCCCGTGCCGTGACCCGGCTGGCCCACCAGCCCACCGGCAGCGCCGCCAGCAACAGCCAGCCCAGCGCCGCCGCGGGCAGCGTGAGCGAGAGCGCCCACCAGACCAGCCAGGCCCACAGCGTGCCCGCCGTGCCGGGCGCGATGGGCGACAGGCCCGCGCCGAAGCCCAGCGCAATCATATGCGCCGGATGCGCAAGCAGAAACGCCGCCGTGGGGCGCGGCGCAGGCGCGGCGCGCTTGTCTTGCGCGTCGATGACTTCGTTGGACGGGGCGCGCTCGCTCATGCGGTGGATACTAACAAGCAAAGTGATCGAATCCGCGCGCCGCGATGGGGGTGTTGGCGCCGCTTGGCCACGCAAGGCGCAGGCCGGGTTGGGCGTCGATGCGGCCAAGGCGCGTGACGGGCGTGGCGGCGGCTTGCGCGGCGCGCAGCACGGCGGCGCGTTGGGCGGACGGGGCGGTGAAGGCCAGCTCGTAATCGTCGCCGCCGTGCAGCACGTAGCGCAAGCGTTCTTGCATCACTGCCTCTGCCGCTTGCAAGCTATCGTGGGCGCACGACCGGGGATTTCCTCCTTCGTCATTCCCGCGAAGGTGGCAATCCAAGGGCGTCGCCTCAAAACCAACGCTGTCTGGATTCCTGCCTTCGCGGGAACGACGGCGGGGTTTGCTCGCAGGGAAGCGGGCAGTCATCAAACCGGATGCAGCCCCGGCCTCCAGCGTGGCCCCCACGCGGCTGGCTTGTAGCACGTGGCCCAGGTCGCCGGCCAAGCCATCGCTCACGTCGATGCAACTGGTGGCGATGCCGCGTAGCGCGCGGCCCAGCGCGAGTCTGGGCGTGGGCCGCTCCAGACGCTGGCGCGCGGCGGCCAGCGCGCCGGGCGGCAGCGCCAGCTGGCCGCGCAGCGCCTCCAGCGCCAGCCGCGCCTCGCCCAGCGTGCCGCTGGCCCAGATGTCGTCGCCCGCCTGCGCGCCGTCGCGCCGCAGGGCTTGGCCGGCGGGCACTTCGCCCAAGACGGTAATACAGATGTTGAGCGGCCCGGCGGTGGTGTCGCCGCCCACCAGCGGGCAGCCGTGCGCATCGGCCAGCGCGTGCAGGCCGCTGGCGAAGGCGGCCAGCCAGGGCGCGTCGCCCGCGCGCTCGTGCGGCAGCGCCAGCGCCAGCGTGAAGGCCAGCGGCGCGGCCCCCATTGCGGCCAGATCGCTCAGGTTCACGGCCAGCGCCTTGTGACCCAGCGCGGCGGGGTCCACGCCGGCAAAAAAATGGCGGCCTTCCACCAGCATGTCGCTGCTGACGGCCAGTTCCATCCCCGGCGCGGGCGCGAGCAGCGCGCAGTCGTCGCCAATGCCCAGCCGCACGCGGTTTGCTTGCGAATCGGTAGCGGACAGTCCTTGCTCTGCCTGGGCTGACGTGCTTTTGTGTTTGAAAAATTTCTCGATGAGATCGAACTCGCCCATGATTGCCTTTGCCGGATCAACTCTCGCAAGAATGCCAGATTCGCCGCCACGGAACACGCAAAGGGTGTTTGTGTTGACAAGCGCGCCGCTGCTGTGTCGCAAAGCGCCGGCGTGCGCGCCTTGCTCGTCCATGCCTTGCACGAGCGCGCCGTGCGGTTCTACGAACGCTACGGTTTTCAGCCCTCGCTCCACCGTGCCTTGACACTGATGCTGCGGCTAAGGTTCAATAGCTATTTAATCAATAGCTGTTTACCAATACATAATATGTATTTAATGTATAAATTATATATTAAATACATATCATACATTAGTATATAACTATGAAAAATATAGTGTATGGCATTTGACAAATGTAGGGCGCAGGAACCTCTTGTGGCAATCACGCCTCACGTGCTCAACGCCTGACGCTCAATGCCTATGGAAACCTTCTTGCGAGACATAGAATTCCCGGCTGGAAATCTTGCTTCACGTTATTAAATGTAAATGCCCTGGGCGTGCGCATGTCCGAGTTTTTCCGTTTCCGCCGTTTTCGTCCGTGGCTGCTGGCCGCCGGGCTGTTGGCGCTGTTGCCCGCGCTGCCGGTCATGGCGCAACAGGAGCCGATCAGTCCGCTACCGCTGGACGCTTTGGTGGATCATCTGGGCAAAACGCTCGATACGCGGAAGGTGGTGCTGGGCGAGAAGCTGTTTCACGACAAGCGCCTGTCCGGAGACAACACCATCACCTGTGCCAGCTGTCACAACCTGGCGCGCAACGGCGCCGATGTTCCTGAGCGCCCGGTGTCGCTGGGCGTCGGGGGCGCCCAGGGCGCCGTCAACGCGCCGACGGTGTTCAACGCGCGCTACAACTTCCGCCAGTTCTGGGACGGGCGCGCGGCCAATCTGGCCGAGCAGGTGAGCGGGCCGGTGCGCAACCTGGTGGAAATGGGCAGCAGCTGGCCCGAAGTGATGACCAAGCTGAACAGGGACAGCGCGCTGGCCGCGCAGTTCCAGTCCATCTATTCCGACGGCGTGCAGAGCAAGAACATTCAGGACGCCATCGCCGCCTACGAGATGACGCTGACCACCCCCAACGCGCCCTTTGACAAATGGCTGCGCGGCGAAAAAGGCGCGCTCACTGCCGAGGAGCTTCAAGGCTATCAACTGTTCAAGTCTTACGGCTGCATTGCCTGCCATCAGGGTGTGAACGTGGGCGGCAACATGTACCAGACCTTCGGCGTGATGGGCGACTATTTCGCTGCGCGCGGCAACCCCACGGAGGCCGACAACGGGCGCTTCAACGTGACCAGGGATCCCGCTGACATGCACGTGTTCAAGGTGCCCAGCCTGCGCAACGTGGCGCTCACGCCGCCCTATTTCCACGACGGGTCGGCCCAGACGCTGGAGCAGGCGGTGGACGTGATGTTCCGCTACCAGGTCGGTCTGCGCGCCAAGCCGCAAGAAAAGGCGCTGATCGTCAAATTCCTGCACACTCTGACCGGCCAGTACCGGGGCAAGTCCCTGGCGCGCTGACCGGCCCCGCATATCGAACCCGCAAGAAAGAGGAATTCCCGTGAAATTCAACTGGCGAGTCTTGGGTTACATCGTGCTTTTCGCCGCTCTGATTGCGGGATTGGCCTTTTTGGCGATCCGCGCGCGGCCCATCGACCTCGATCTCTACAACAATACGCGCAATACACTGCGCGACTTGAGGAACATCAACGGCGACTGGGACGCCGACATTCTGCGCACACGCTTGCTGGAAGAGCGCAACTACGACCGGGTGAGCAACGCGCTGCCGGCCATCGCCGAGGCGCAAGAACGGTATGTCAAGGCGTCCCGGGCGTATTGGGACTTGGTGGGCGACCCTGACGCCAGCCAGCGCATGAAGCCGCTGGAAGACAAACTCGCCGAAGTGCTCAAGGCCAAGACCGAGGCGGTCGAACAGTACAAGTCGCGCAACGCCATCTTGCGCAACAGCCAGCGCTTTCTGCCAGCGGCGGCACGGCAATTGAGCCAAGCCGCCGCGGACAACGACATGTCCGCCGCCAACCAAGCCAAGCTGCGGCAGGAACTCAACAGCCTGCTGGCAGGCCTCTTGAGCTTCCTGCAGGAGCCTTCCGGCGATCTGCTCAAGCGTCTGACGCAGTCCATCGACAGCATTGACGCGTTGACTCTGGGCGAGTCCGAAGACGTGGCGCTGGCCGGCGCCGCCCTGACTGGGCACGCCCACACCGTGCTGGCCCAGCAGGAAACGGTGACCCTGCTGCTCAATCGCGTGGCGGCGTTGCCGGTGGTTCGGTCGATTGACGATCTGGTCGACGCCCAGGCCAGCGCCAACCAGTCCATCGTAACCAGAACGCAGCGGTACCAGCTCTGGCTGGAAATCTACGCCGCCTTCCTGGTGGCCGCGCTGCTGCTGCTGGCCTGGCGGCTGGTGGCGAGCTTTCGCGCGCTGGGCCGCTCCCACGCCGAACTGGCGCGCGCCAACCGCGAAATCCGCGAGTCGCAGACGCACCTGATCCAATCTGAAAAAATGGCCTCCCTGGGTCAGATGGTGGCCGGCATCGCGCACGAAATCAACACCCCGCTGGCCTACGTGAAGGGCACCTTTTCCGTGCTCGAAGAGCAATTGGCCATGCTGGGCCAACTGGCCGATTCCAGCCGCGAGTTTGCCCGCGCGATGCGCGCGCCACGCCGCGACAAGCAGATGCTCAACACGCAGTTCCGCGTCCTCGAATCGTCCTCGGAAATGATGATCGAGCACAACGTGCTGGGCGAAACCGACTGGCTGCTCAAGGATGGCATCCGCAGCGTCGAGCAAATCGTCGACATTGTGGCCAGCCTGCGCAATTTCAGTCGGCTGGACCGCGAAACAGTGGTCGATTTCTCGGTCGAGCAGGGCCTGGACAGTACACTGGCGCTGGCGCACAACCTCCTCAAAAATACGGTCGAGGTGCGCAAGGAGTACGGTCATGTGCCCAACGTCCCCGGTTCGCCCGGGCAAATCAACCAGGTGTTTCTCAATCTCATCACCAATGCCGTGCACGCCATGCCCGCGCTGGGCGAGCGCACACAGCCGGGCCTCATCACGCTGCGCACCGGCGTGGACGACGGCAAAATCGTGCGCGTCGAGATTCAGGACAACGGCAAGGGCATTCCCGCCGACGTGCTGCCCAAGATCTTCGACCCGTTCTTCACCACCAAGCCGGTCGGCCAGGGCACCGGCCTGGGCCTGTCGATCAGCTACAAGATCGTGGAAGAGCACGGCGGGCGCATCATGGTGAACACGCAAGAAGGCCAGGGCACCACTTTTTCGGTTTTGCTGCCGCTGGAGCCGGGTGCGCGCGTGGGGGCCGCCGGAGCGGCGGACGGCCACTCCGCCGATACGCCGCTGGACAGTGGCGGCGCTAGTGCGGACGCTTCCCAGGGCGACATAATTTTCATCGACTGACTTCGCATAAGGTAGGGCGAGATCATGGCAACAGCCAACCAGGACCAGGCAACCATTCTTTTCGTCGATGACGAAGACCGGATTACCGCGCTTTTAAGCATGATGTTCCGCGTCGAATACAACGTGCTGACCGCCAATTCGGGGCAGCAGGCGCTTGATCTGATCTCCCGCCAGCGGGTGGACGTGCTGGTCAGCGACCAGCGCATGCCCGGCATGAC
>JAIRVJ010000160.1 GCA_031253955.1 Burkholderiaceae bacterium
GTCTCGCTCTTGGAGAAATCCCAGCTTTCATGCGCCTTGCAGCACGATGCACCCCAAACCGAACCACTACACCTCGCTAACCAGTTGATTTTGTTCGACTTTTAACCGGACAGCAGTGAGAAAAATCGGGGAATGGTGTGGAGTGGATACCCGCTGCCAAGCATGGCAGCTATCAAAACTGATCTCAATAATAAATCTGGGCCAGAGTAAAACTCTCACAAGAAAAATTTACTCCGGTACGATTTATTCTCAAATCCCATAAAACTCCCGAATCACCCCCCACGCCTGCTCCGGCTCGTCCACCACGGTGAACAGGCGCAAGTCTTCGGGGGCTATGGCGCCTTCTTCCACCAGCATTTCAAGGTTCAGCAGGCGCTGCCAGTAGTCGCGCCCATAGAGCACGATGGGCACGGGCTTGACTTTGCGCGTTTGCACCAGGGTGAGCACCTCGAACAGTTCGTCCAAGGTGCCAAAGCCGCCGGGGAAGGCCACCAGCGCCTTGGCGCGGATCATGAAGTGCATCTTGCGCAGCGCGAAGTAATGGAACTTGAAGCACAGATGTGGCGTGACGTAGGGGTTGGCCGTCTGCTCGTGCGGCAGCGCGATGTTCAGGCCGACCGAGGGCGCGCCCAGCTCGTGCGCGCCGCGGTTGGCTGCTTCCATCACGCCCGGCCCGCCGCCGGTGCAGATGGTGAGCCGCTCTTGCGGCGGCTGCGTGAGGCCGTGCGCGGCCACCAGCGCGCCGAACCGGCGCGCCGCCTCGTAGTAGCGGGCGTTGCGCACGCCGCGCTCGGCGGCGGCGATGGCTTGTGGCTGCCCCCCGGCGCGCGCCGCCGCCAGATGGCTTGCGGCCTGCTCAGGCGCCAAAACGCGCGCGCTGCCGTACACCACCACGGTGTGGGCGATGCCCGCGTGCTCCAGGCCCAGCTCCGGTTTGAGCAGTTCGAGCTGAAAGCGAATGCCGCGCGTTTCGCGGCGCAGCAGAAATTCCGGGTCGGCAAAGGCGAGCCGGCAGGCGCTGGCCTGAAGCGGCTCGCCCCGTTCGGCGTGCGCCTGCAACTCGGCCCAGGCGTCGATCACCGAGGTATGGCTGGAGAGTTTGATGTTTTCGGTGGTTTTCATGGGGCGCTATCTTAACGGTAGCTGGCTGCCCAAATCCGTTCTGGGCTGGTGGCGGAAAATTCCTGATTAGCAACATACCTCAGATTCGTCATTCCCGCGAAGTTTCCGCCTGCGCGGGAATGACAGGGAATCCAGACAGCGGTGGTTGTGGCCGGGCGTCAGGTGGAAAAAGCAGGCTTGGGCAAGCGCCCTTGGATTCCCGCCTTCGCGGGAATGACGAAGGAAAAGTTATGCAGCTTTTCTTGAATTCCATCTGAGGCACGTTGCTAATCAGGGGAAAATTTGGAAATTTCGCATTGACCCGTCCGGCTCGGCCTGCCACCCGATGCTATGCTGCCGGGATCATCGCAGGTGGACGCGCAAGCGCCCGGCGATCTTTTCCTGACGGCGATTTCCGTGGCGGAAATTCTGTACGGCATTGCGTGCCTGCCGGAATCGGGGCATTGACCCCGGCGTGATGGCACGCGGCAAACGAGTGGTTTTCAACAGAAAGCAGCAAGGAAAAACGGCAATGGGCGTTCTCGAAGGGATCACGGTCGTCGAAATCGCGGGCATCGGGCCTGGTCCGTTTTGCGGGATGTTGCTTGCCGACCTCGGCGCGGATGTGATTGCCGTGGAGCGCCCAGCGGCGGACGCCGGGCGGGCGAGACCCGCGCAGATCATCCACCGCAGCAAGCGTTCCATCGTGCTGGACCTCAAGAAGCCGCAGGCTGTCGATGTGGTCTTGCGGCTGGTCGCGCGCAGCGATGCGCTGATTGAAGGTATGCGGCCCGGCGCCATGGAGCGCCTGGGGCTTGGCCCGGATGTCTGCCTGGCGCGGCGCCCATCGCTCGTCTATGGGCGCATGACCGGGTGGGGGCAGCATGGCCCTATGGCGCAGGCCGCCGGTCACGACAGCAATTACACGGGCCTTTCCGGCGCGCTGTGGTATGCAAGCCCCGCCGGTCAGCCGCCGCAAGCGCCGGCGACCGTGATCGGCGACATCGGGGGCGGGGCGCTCTATCTAGCACTGGGCATCCTCGCGGGAATTTTGCGCGCCCGCGGCGATGGCCGAGGCCAAGTGGTGGACGCCGCGATCGTCGATGGGTCGGCGCACATGCTCAATCTGTTGCTTTCGATGGTGGCCAGCCGCGGCGGCGGCTTTGAGCGCGGCCAACTGTCGCTGGACGCGGCGCACTGGGCGGGCCGCTCCTACCGCTGCTCGGACGGCAGCTGGATCAACATCGCTCCGCTGGAGCCGCAGTTCTACGCAGAACTCCTCACGCGCCTTGGCCTCGGCCACGATGAGCGTTTCGTCAAAGGGCAAATGGATCCTAGGGCCTGGCCAAGTCTCACGGATGAGTTGACGGCGCTGTTTGCCACCCAAACCCGCGCCCAGTGGTGCGAGTTGCTGGAAGGCACGGACGCCTGCTTTGCCCCCGTGCTTTCGCCAGCGCAGGCCGCGGTTCACCCGCACATGGCCGAGCGCAAGGTTTACCAGACGGTTGACGGCATGTTGCAAGCCGCCGCCGCGCCACGTTTTTCGGCCACGCCAGCGGGCGAGCTTGCCGGCGTGCCCTTGCGCGGGGCGCATACGCAAGAAGTGCTCTCGGAACTGCAACTGTCCGCGCAAGACGTGGCCAAGCTCCAGGCATCCGGCGCGCTTGGTCCGCTCGGCCAAGCATGAGATCCAGACGGAATGGAGACTGCATTTTTAATAGCTGATACCCTAAGTCTGATCTGTGTTTGAGAATGTTTTACCCTGATCTGCAACAGACCTCAAATTCGTCATTCCCGCGCAGGCGGGAATCCAAGGGCGGTTGGGGACAGCAACGCATCGCAAACGCAGTGCTTTTTGCAGCGCCGTGCGCCCCCACCCCAACCCTCCCCCGCACGCGGAGGAGGGAGAGCAGATTCCATCCGCCGCGCGTGGGGGAGGGCCAGAGTGTGGGAGAGCGGCGCAAAATGCTCTCGATTGCCCCAAGTGAGCGCGTATCCGCCTGTGTGGGAATGGCGAAGGAAAAACTACTGTTTTCATAGCTGTTTGTCAATATTTGATCTATATTTATTATATTTTTTAATTCATAAAAACATATTTTGCATTGATATATAGCTATCAAATCTGTAGAAACTTCAAAACAAACCCATAAATCCGCTCCACCATGCCTTCCACCATCCCATCCCCACCGGCCAAAGTCCGGCGCACGCAGGAAGAGCGGCGCGCGTCGTCCGAATCGGCGCTGATTTCGGCTGCCTTGAAGGTGCTGGCGGTCAAGGGCGCTGCGGGGATGACTTTGGCCGAAGTGGCGGAAACCGCCGGCGTCAGCAAAGGGCTGGTCGTCCACCTGTATGGCAACAAGAAAGGGTTGCAACTTGCGGTGCTGAACCATCTGCGCGGCGAATTTTCCCGCCGCTTGTCCAGGGGCAACGCGCAAGGCGCCCGCGGCCTGGAGTTTTTGCGCACCTTCATCCGGATGTTCGTGGGCAGCCTTGGTTCGGCCGAGTCGAACATAAAGATCTATTCGGCCTTGCTTTCGGAGGCAATTTTTCAGGACAAGAGCTTCGCCTCCGCGGTCGCCGCCATGAACAGCGCCACCATCAAGCTGGTGCGCAAGTGCCTGGAGGCCGAGCAGTTGCGCGGCGCGCAATTCATCGAGCCGGACCTGACCAGCCTGGCCACCTTCATCGTCGCCACCCTCAGCGGCATCGCCCAGATCTTCTCGATCAATGAAAGCGCCCAAACCAGAAAACTGGCCACCGCCAAGCTCCAGACGCTATGCCAGGCCATGCTGGATGGGATGGTCATCAAGAAGTGATGCCTGTCAATTCTGATTTTGAATGGTGAAATAAAACCCGGCTGTTCCGCCAAAAAACCAAGGGTAAACCCTTATTGACAGGGGCAACATACTTACCGATCATTCGGTAAGTATGAACGAGCAAGACCTGACCCCTCAACCTGGGAAACCCACTCTTTTCGGGGTGGATTCCGGGCAACGCCCCTTCCTCAAAGGGGTGCGTTGCAAGGCTTGCGGCGAAGTGGCTTTTCCACCCCAGCACTACGGCTGCGAGAAGTGCGGCAGCGCCGATCTTGTTGACGTTGCACTCAGCCCGGAGGGCGTGGTGATCGGCGCCAGCCAGGTGCACATTCATGCCCAGCCTCATCCCAAGGCGCCGTTCACGGTCGCCGAGGTCAGGCTTGACGCCGGCCCCGTGGTGCGCGCCCTGCTGGATGTGGGGCATGAAAGCGGCGGCTGGAGCGGACGGCGTGTGCATGGCGTGGTGGCGGCAAGCTCCCAGGATCGGAATGTGCTGGAGTTTCGATTTGGAGTGACGCCATGAAGCGAACGCTCAAGGAGATGAGGCCCGTTTATGTCGCCGGCATCGGCTGGCACCGCTATCAGGATCCTTCCGATACTTCTTACGTCACCCTAGGGCTTGCCGCCGCGCGCCAGGCGCTGGGCGATGCGCGCCTGCCCTTTGCCGCCGTGGACACGGCCTTTGTCGCGCGGGCGCTTCTGGGCATGGCGTGCGGGCGTCCCATCCTGCGTCACCTGGGGGCCACGGGCCTGCCGATTACGCATGTCGAAAACGCGTCGGCTTCCGGCTCCACCGCGTTCCGCAGCGCATGTATCGAAGTCGCCAGCGGCGCGGCCGATACCGCCCTCGTGCTGGGCGTGGATAAACGCATGCCGGTCGCCCGCGCCGAAACCCAAGCCGGGATCGAGCAGCTCGCAGCCGAGTACATCGCCCCATTCACGCATTTCGCGCTTTTGGCCGACAAATACGCTCACCGCAGCGGGGCCGACATGCGCGACATCGCCCTGGTGGCGGTCAAAAACCACAACAATGGCGCGCTCAACCCCAACGCGCAACGCCAAAAGCTCCGCACGCTCGACGAAGTGGTGGGGGGCCGCAAGGTTTCCGGTGAATTGACGGTGCTCCAATGCACCCCGGTAGGCGAGGGCGCGGCGGCGGTGGTGGTGATGTCGGAAGACGCGATCAAGGCGCACGGCGTCAATCCAGGGCGCGCGGTGCGGGTGCTGTCGTCGTCGGCCAAAAGCCAGGCGCTCTATGAGGATGCCACGTCGTTCGATGAACTGCTCACGCAAGCCACATGCCGCCAGGCGCTGCAAGAGGCGGGCGTTGCGGCGGCGGACTTGGATGTGGTCGAGCTGCATGACGCGTTTTCGATCGAGGAAGTGCTCTACGTCGAGGCCATGGGGCTGTGCCAGCCCGGTCAAGCCATCCAGGCGCTCAAGGCGGGCGAGTTTCACATCGGCGGCAGGGTGGCCGTCAGCCCTTCGGGCGGCCTGATCGCCATGGGGCACCCCATCGGCCCCACCGGCGTGGGCCAGATCGCCGAAATCACTTTGCAACTGCGCGGCGAGGCCGGACAGCGGCAACAGCCGCGCGCGCGCACCGGCATGGCCCACATGGTGGGGGTCGGCGCCGTTTGTTACGCCCACGTGCTGGGCATCTGACCAACGATTTGAAGAGACATCCGCATGATCGATTACATGGTCGATTTCGACGAGGACACGCGCGCCATCGTCGAGCTTGTGCGCAAGCTGGTGCAAAAGCACCAGATGCCGCTGGAAGCCCGCAAGCTGCAAGGCGAGGAGATCACGGACGAAGACCTGTACGCCGGAGCGCGCGCCGCCAAGCAAGCCGGCTTGTGGGGTCTGACGCTTCCGGCCGAACTGGGCGGCGCGAAACTCACCATGACGCAACAGTTGGCCGTCATTGAAGAAAACTACAAATGCCTGGTGCCCATCCGGTTCGGAGGCCGGGTGCCGCCCTTTCTCCTCAACGCCACCGGCGCGCAGAGAGAACGCTACCTGGAGCCGGCGCTGCAAGACAAGCTCAAGTACGCATTCGCCCAGACCGAGCCTTCCGGCGGCGCCGATCCGGGCCAGGCCATTCAGACCAAGGCCGTCAAGCAGGGCGGCCACTGGGTGCTGAGCGGCACCAAGGTTTTTATTTCGCATGTCGCGGACGCCGAGGTGATCTTCGTCGTCGCCGTGACCGACCAGGCCAAGCGCCAGCGCGGCGGCATCTCGATGTTCGCCGTGGACAAGTCCAATCCGGGGCTGAAAATCTCGCGCGACATCCAGATTCTCGACGGCATGGTCATCAACGAGCTGATCTTCGAGAACTGCCAGGTGCCCGAGGACGCCATGATCGGCGGCAGCGGCGAGGGCTTCCGCAATGCCCAGATCATCTTGTCGCAAGCGCGCTTCGGCGTGGGCGCACGCGCCTTGGGCATCGCCATGCGCACGCTGGAAATGATGATCGCGTATGCCAAACAGCGCGAGGCTTTCGGCTCACTGCTCTCGGAAAAACAGGCGATTCAGGCCATGGCCGTGGACTCGTGGATCGAGATCAACCAATGCCGCCTGATGATGTACGCCGCGGCCCAAAAAGCCGACGCGGGCCACGACACCCGCGTGGAGGCCAGCCTGATCAAGATGCAGGGAACGGAAGTGGCGGGCCGCGTGCTGGACCGGGGCGTTCAGATCTTCGGCGCGGCGGGCGTTTCCCTGGACAACCCCATCGCGCACTGGTACCGCTCGCAGCGCCCGGCGCGCATCTATGAAGGTCCGACCGAGGTGCACAAGTACCATGTGCTGGCCCGGTGCCTGTTCCGCTGATTGCAGGTGGCCGCATGAGCGATACGACCCGCACGCTGGTGGAGCACTGGGCCTTGGTGCAGCCTGACCGCCCCGCGGTGATTGCCGGCGGCGCAACCCTGAGCTGGCGCGAACTCAACACGCTGGCCGACAACATCGCCCATCAACTCGCGCGGCGCGGCGCCGGCCCCGGCACGCTGGTGGCGTTGCGCACGCAGACCGGGTCGCAATGGGTGGCTCTCATGCTGGCGCTCAGCAAGCTCAAAGCCAGAATGCTGGGCGTCAATAGGCGCCTGGTCGCCGATGAGGTCAACTACGTTCTGGAAAATGCCCGGGCCGAGCTGCTGATACTCGACGACGAGCAGCCGCAAGCCCTTATCGACGCCATTTCGGCGCTGCCCCGCCAGGCCATCATTGCCGTCTCCAGGACATGGGAGCACAGCCAATGGAAGGCGCTGACGCAGCCAGGCGGCGCTGTGCTGGAAATGCCAGAGCTTTGCGCCCAGGTCATCTACACCTCCGGCACCACGGGCAAGCCCAAGGGCGTGCAACTGAACAACCGCCCGGAGCCGGGCAACGAGCGCCTGAACCGCTACCTCGCGGCCTGTCATGGCGGGTACAAGCAATACACGCCGTCCGACGTGGTGCTGGTCTCCATGCCCCTGCACCACGGCTCCGGCCCGTCCCAGGTGCGCCAGGCCATCAAGAGCGGCTCGACCCTGGTGCTTCAAAACGGGTTCGATCCAGCCGAGTGGTTCGACCTCGTTGAAAAGCACGGCGTCACTTATTGGACCGGCGTGCCCACCATGTACAAGCGGCTCAAAAGCTATCAGGAAGCCAGCGGCCGGGCCGCGCCCCGTTTGAAGAGCATGGGCATCGGCGCAGCGCCCGTGCCGATGGCGATCAAGTATTGGGTGCAGGAGCAATTCGGGCCGGTCTTGCACGAAGGCTATGGCGCGTCCGAGACGGGCATGATTTCCTCCATGCAGCCTGAGGAGCACCTGAAAAAACCGGGTTCGAGCGGCCGTCCCTACGAGGGCGTGGCCATCGAAATCCGCAGCGGGGATGGCAAGCCCTGCGCCACGGACCAGGTCGGAGAAATCTGGGTCAACACCCCGGTGGCCATCAAGAACTACCTGAACGCGCCGCCGCTCGATCAAGATACCCGCGACGCGCGCGGGTTCTTCCGCACGGGAGACATGGGCCGCGTCGATTCCGACGGCTATCTCTACATCACCGACCGCTCGAAAGACATGATTATTTCGGGCGGCGTCAACATCTATCCCGCCGAAATCGAGGCGGTGTTTTACCGGCACCCCGGTCTGCTGGATATCGCAGTCATAGGCGCGCCCGACGATGAATTCGGCGAGCGGGTGATCGCGTATTACGAATCCAAAACCGGGCAGCCCATTGCCGCGGAAGAACTGGCGGCGCTGGCCCAGGCGCATCTGGCGTCCTACAAGCGCCCCCGGTCATTTGTTCATGTCACGGAACTGCCGCGCAATACCGTCGGCAAGCTGCTCAAACGTGATCTCAGGCAACCCCATTGGAGCAACCAGGAGCGTAATGTATGACTTTCAAACTAGCTGATCTCGACGGAAAAATCGCGGCCATCACCGGAGCGGGCCAGGGCGTGGGCCGCGAGATTGCCCTGCATTTTGCAAAAAGCGGCGCCAAGGCCGTGATCGTCAACGATTTCTATGCCGACCGGGCGCAGGCCGTGGCGCAGGAGGTTTCCGCGCTTGGCGTGAAAGCCGTGGCCGCCGTTTGCGACGTGACGGACGGCGAGCAGGTCAAGGCCGCGTTCGCGCAGGCGGCGCGGGAGGCGGGCGGCAGCATCGACATTCTCGTCAACAACGCCGGTAATTCAGGCGTCAACCCCGATCCCGACGCGCGCAAGCATTTCTGGGAAACCGGGCCGGCCGCGTGGGACAGCTATATCCGCGTGAATTTCTATGGCGTCATCCACTGCACCGCCGCGGTCGTGCCGGGCATGATCGAGAAAAACGGCGGACGCTTGATCACCATCATCTCCGACGCCGGGCGCGTAGGCGAGCCGCACCTGGAAATCTACTCCGGCGCCAAGGCCGGCGCCGCCGGTTTCATGCGGGGCGCCGCCAAGGCGCTGGGCCGCCACAACATCACGGCCAACTGCGTGGCCATCTCCGCCACCGAAACGCCGGCGATTGCCGCCCGTCTCGAGGCCAACCCCGATGCGAAGAAAAAGATTCTTTCCCAGTACGTGATCCGCCGGCTGGGCCAGCCCAGCGATATCGCCAACATGGTGCTCTTTCTGGCTTCCGGCGCAAGCTCCTGGATTACCGGCCAGACCTACCCCGTCAACGGCGGCTATTCCTTCAGCATGTGAGGAGCGGACGATGAGCGCCGAAAAAACCGCCTTGCTTGAAAAGAGGGATGGCATTGCCGTCATCACCCTCAACCGGCCCGAAGTCAAGAATTGCTGCAACAACGCGCTGGCGATTGCACTGCAAGACATCATGGACGACATCGAGGAAGACAAGAAGTGCTTCGCCGCCGTCATTCATGGCGCGGGCGGAAATTTCTCGACCGGCGCGGATTTGAAGGAAGCTGCCAGCGGCGTCAAGCGGGTCAAATTGCGGCGCGGCGGCTTTGGCTGTTTCATCCAGCCGCTGCGCAAACCTACGATCGCCGCGGTCGAGGGCTATGCCGTGGGCGGCGGCTTCGAGCTGCTTTTGACCTGCGACATGGTGGTGGCGGCCTCCAACGCCAAGTTCGGGCTGCCCGAAGTCAAACACAATCTGGTGGCCGTCGGCGGCGGCCTGTTCCGGCTTCCGAAAAAGATTCCCTACAACATCGCCATGGAAATGGCGTTGACGGGAAAAATCCACGGGGTCGAGTTTCTCCAGCCCCACGGGCTGCTCAATCGCATTGTCGAACCCGGATCCGCCCTGAACAGCGCCCTGGAATTGGCCAAATCCATCCTGGTGAACGGGCCGACCGCGCTGGCCGCGTCCAAGCAGATCATGTCCAAGGCTTTCGAGTGGCCCGAACTGGAGGCTTGGGAAAACCAGACTCCGCTGGCCGGCGTTGCCTTCAACTCCAGGGACCGCATCGAGGGTTTGAAGGCATTTTCCGAGAAGCGCGCGCCCGTCTGGTCCGGCGAGTAAGGCGCGAGCTTGCCAACCCGTAATTCCATTTTTCAATCAAACGGGTACGCGAAGGCCAAGCGCAGACAGTGCTGTTGCACGGCAAGCGAAGCCGGCAAAGTAATCGGTTGATTTAGAAATTGAATAAATCCATCCCCCAATGACAGTCGCAAGACCAACAAATCAGGAGATATCCATGAAACGTCGATCATTTCTGCTGACCACCGCAGCGTCCGTGTCGTCCCTGGCGGCATATTCTCCGCTTTGGGCACAGGAGAATTCACCCATTTCAATCATCGTGCCCGTGAATGCCGGTTCGGGCGGCGACGCGAGCACACGTGTCCTGGCCAACATTCTGTCCCGCCAGCTTCAGCGGCCGGTCCTCGTCGAAAACAAACCTGGCGCCGACGCCATGATCGCCACGCGCTATGTGCTCAACGGCCCCACCGATGGAACAAGAATATTGCTCACCTCGCCGACCAACATGGTGATCGTTCCCCTGGTGGACAAGAAGACGGACTTCAACCCCGAAACCCAGTTGCAACCCATCATTACTTCGGCGCGGGGTGGCACGGCTCTGGTCGTCAAGGCTGACGCCTACAAATCGCTCGCCGAGTTCGTCGCCGACGCGAAAGCCAGGCCCGGCATAGTCTCTCTGGGCACCTATGGCGGCCACTATTACAAACTGCTCGCATTGATGATGCAGCAGGAGCTGGGCATCAAGCTCAATACCGTGGCCTACAAGGATCCCACGCCGGCCATGAGCGACGTCGTGGGCGGCAATATCAATGCCATGCTCGGCGATTCGGGCGGAGCGCGGCCGTTTTTCGAAGCGGGGAAAACCCATATTTTGGCGCTGACCAACGAGCAACGGCCCGCCGTGCTTTCCAGCGTGCCCACGTTCCAGGAGCTTGGCTACCCCGGCCTGACGGCTTATATCTGGGTGGGATTCGCGGTGAAGGCCGGCACTTCACCGGAAATCGTCAACCGGCTGTTTCAATTATTTTCCGCCGGACTCAAATCCAAAGAGTACCTGGACTATATGGAAAAGTCCAGCGGAGGAACGGAAGTGGTGGGTTTCGATCCCGAAAAAACCAGGCTCTACGCGCAGGAAGAACGCAAACGCTTCAAAGCACTGATCGAAAAGACCGGTTATTCCATCAACTGATATTTGAAAAATGTTTGGAGATATCCCCATGAAAAACTCTCTCATCGCCCTGGCCGTGCTGGGCCTGTCCGGCGCCGCGCTGGCGCAATCTTCCGCGGCAACCCAGGAGGACACCCGCGCGGCGCGATTTCCGGGAGGCGGCCTTGCCATACCGGAGCCTACCGTCACCCTGTACGGCAGGGCCGATGCCTCCCTGATCAAGCTGCAAGGCCAAAACGCCCGGATGGGCAGCGGCACGCCCGATGTGATGACCAACGGCGACAGCCGCGTGGGCTTCATGGGCAACGAAGACCTGGGCGGCGGGCTGAAAGCGGGCTTTCAGTTTGAAACCCGGATCAACCTGTCCAACGGCAAGCCCATCGTCAAGAACGTGGCCGGCGGCATGTGGAGCCCCAATGCCTCGGTGTGGGTGGGCAGCGCCGACTGGGGCACCCTCACGATGGGCAGCACGTACAACCCGTCGTTCTGGGGCGTGTTCGCCTGGGAAATAACCGGCGCGGCCAACTACTCGGTGATCAACAAAAGCTACTTCTGGGGCGGCAACAATCCGCGCAACGACGGCATGTTTTCCTACAAGACGCCCAAATTCAGCGGCTTCACCGCCCAGGTGGCCTACATCACCAAGACCGACATGGAGCAATTCATAGGCGGCGGCGCCAACAAAGCCAAGTGGGACGCCAACGTGATTTACAACAGCGGCCCGCTCGTGGCCAGTGTGATCGTCAACAAGTCCGGCCTCGGTTCCTACGTTCCCATGAACGGCAACAAAACCAATTGGGCGATCGGCGGCAAGTACGACTTCGGCGCCTTCAAAGTGGCCGCCAGTTACACCAACTCGTATGCCAACATCGCCAACAGCAGCGGGCTCAAGGGGTCGCAGATCTATGCCAGGCGCAACGGCGTGACGCTCGGCGGCAGCATTCCGCTGGGCGCGTTCACGCTCACCGCCGATCTGGGCCGCGACACCAAGCTGCAGGACAAGAACGGCAACAGCCTTTCCAAGCGCACCAACCTCGTGCTGGAAGGCAAGTACCACCTGTCCAAGCGCACCTTCATCTACCTGGCCGGTCTGCATGTGGACGGCACCAACAACTACGGCCTGGGCATACAACATCAGTTCTGAAAGGGATCTACTGTTTTAATAGCTGCTTGCCAAGTTCTGCTATGTGTTTTTGGCACTTTTCACCTGATTGGCAACCTGCCTCAGATTCGTCATTCCCGCGAAGGCGGGAATCCAGACAGCGGTGGTTTTGGCCGGACGTCACGTGGAAAGAGCAGGCTTGAGCAAGCGCCCTTGGATTCCCGCCTTCGCGGGAATGACGAAGGAAAAGCTGTGCAGATTTCCTTCCATTCCACCTGAGGTATTGAGGTATCTTGCTAATCAGGACTTTCAGCTGAAAACCAGACCAATCCTTGGCATGCAGCTATTAGTTTTGCAGTCCGCGTGGAGTCCGCATAGCCAGCCGGCGTTGCCCATGACCGGTTTTGCCGCCTGATCGGAGTCCCA
Source organism: Burkholderiaceae bacterium (assembly GCA_031253955.1). Classification (GTDB taxonomy): domain Bacteria; phylum Pseudomonadota; class Gammaproteobacteria; order Burkholderiales; family Burkholderiaceae_C; genus Ottowia. Next base: position 12,535 of record JAIRVJ010000160.1, read on the forward strand.
TCAACCACAAAGTTCAATGAAGCAGTTTTGTGACAGGAAAAAGGCAAGTTCATGTATCCATTCAAGGAAGAAACACGCGCGCTGGTCGAGCTGGTTCGCAGGCTCGTCCATGATTACCAGGCGCCACTCGAGGCGCGCAAACTCAGGGGCGAGCAGTTGACCTGGGCCGACTACGCTCCCGGACGCCAGGCGGCGCGCGAGGTCGGCCTGTGGGGGCTGGGCTTGCCGGCGCAGCTGGGCGGCGCGCAGCTTGCGCTGGTGGACAAGCTCGCCATCACCGAGGAAAACTACAAGTGCCTGACGCCGCTGCGCTTTGGCGGCGTCATCCTTCCGAACATGTTCGATTTGCAGGGCGAGCAGAGGGCACGGTATGTCGATCCGATCCTCACCGGCGGCAAGGCCCTGTGTTTTGCGCAGACCGAGCCGGGGGGCGGGGCCGATCCGGCGCGCGCCGTGGCGACCTATGCCAAAAAGGACGGCGGCGGCTGGATTCTCAACGGCTCAAAAATCTGGATCAGCAATTTCGACGATGCCGACGCCGTGTTCGTGCTGGCGCGCACCGCCAGGGAAAAGGGTGCGCACGGCATCTCCATGTTCGCGGTGGAAAAGAGCAATCCGGGTTTGGTTGCGCGCCTGGTGCCGATGCTCGGCGGGTTCATCACGCACCAGTTGACTTTCGACAATTGTCGCGTCGATGACATCGCCGTGATCGGCGGCGAGGGCGCGGGGTTCAAGGGCGCGCAACAGGCGCTGTCGGATGCCCGGTTCGACGTCGCCGCGCGCGCTCTCGGCGTGGCCCAGCGTTGCTATGAAATGATGGTGGCATACGCCAAGCAGCGCAACGTGTTCGAGGGGCCGCTCAGCGAGAAGCAGGCCATCCAGTCGATGATCGTCGATTCCTGGATCGAAATCCAGCAGAACCGCCTGATGATGTACGTTTGCGCCGAAAAGGCCGACCGCGGCGAAGACACGCGCGTGGAGGCCGGCATGGTCAAGATGACCTGCACCGAAATGGCCAGCCGCGTGATCGACCGGGCGATCCAGATTCACGGCGCCGCCGGCTGCACCTACGAAAGCCCGCTGGCGCACTGGTACGACCATCAGCGCATGTCGCGCATCTACGAAGGCCCGACCGAAGTCCACAAATACCGCGTGCTCGCGCGCCGGTTGCTCGCATAAAAGCTCGTCAAACCATTCTCGCGGGGAGCGACACACCATGAATCTCGGCACTCTTTTTGACAGAGCCGTCAGGCAGCACAAGGACAAGATCGCCATCATCGACGGCGCGCACCAGGTGACTTTCGCGGAGCTGGGCCGGCACGCCAACCGCGTGGCCAGCGCCTTGCGTAAGCTGGGCATCGAAAAGGGCGAACGTGCGGCGCTGCTGATGCCCAACTGCCGCCAGGCCGTCGAGATCGACGCGGGGCTGTTCAAGTCGGGCGTCGTCAAAGTTCCGCTCAACGCACGGCTGTCCACGCGCGAGTTGCAGGCCATGATCGCCGACAGCGGCGCGTGCCTGATCTTCGTTCATGCCGATCTGGCCGATCTTCTGTTGAAAGACCAAAAGCTCCCCGCGACGGTCAAGCACGTCGTGATCGTGGAGGGCGAGCGCGCACCGCATCTTTCCTACGAGGCTTTTCTAGCCACTGGTTCCGGCGATCCGGCAAGCAGCGACGTCGCGCCCGAAGACCTCTACGGCCTGTTTTACACGTCCGGCACGTCGGGCGTTCTGAAGGCCGGGATGCTCACGCACAAGAACTGGATCGCGCTGACGCGGGTTCACCTGCTGCGCACCGGCTGCGATGGCACGGGCAAAACCAATTACGCCTACGTCGCTCCCATTACCCACGCCGCCGGGGGCACCATCATGGCCAACCTGCTACTCGGCTACAGGAATACCCTGTTTCGCAAATTTAATCCCGGCGAATTCCTGCAGGCGGTGGAAAAGCAGCGCATCACCCATGTCCTGCTGATCCCGGTCATGATCCACATGATGCTGGAAACGCCGGAAATCAAAACGTGCGACCTCAGTTCGCTGCGCACCATTACCTATGGCACCTCACCCATATCGCCGGACCGCATCAGGCAGGCGCTGCAAGCCTTTGGGCCGGTGCTGATACAAGGATACGGACAGACCGAGTCTTGCGGGTTTCTCTCCAGCCTCGGCAAGGAAGAACACGCGCTGCTGGCCGATCCGGCCAAGGCGCACCTCATCACGTCGGTCGGGCAGCCCGACTTCCAGTGCGAAGTGAGGGTGGTGGACGCAAGCGGCCAGGACGTGCCCGCCGGACAGATCGGTGAAATCATCGTCCGTGGCGACAACGTGATGAAGGGCTATTGGAACGCACCCGACCTGACCCAAGACACGATCCGGGACGGCTGGCTGCACACGCGCGACATGGGGCGCCTGGACGAAGACGGCTACCTGTACCTGGTCGATCGCAAATCCGACATGATTATCACCGGCGGGTTCAATGTGTACCCGGCAGAAGTCGAGAACGTCCTGTATCAGCACCCCGCCGTTTACGAGGCCGCCGTCGTCAGCGTGCCCGACCCGAAATGGGGCGAGGCAATTAAGGCAGCCGTCGTCCTCAAACCAGGCGCCACGGCCACCGCTGAGGAGCTGATCGAATTCTGCCGGCAGTCGCTGGCGCACTTCAAGGCGCCCAAATCCATCGACTTTCTCAAAGAACTGCCCAAAAGCGCCGTCGGCAAAGTGCTGCGGCGCGTCGTGCGCGAACCATACTGGGAAAAATCCAACCGGCGGATCGGGTAAATTCTCGGCTCCCTTCCCCGCGCGCGGTGGGAGGGTTAGGGTGGGGGACAGCGGCGCTAGAGCGGTTTTGGTTCAAGTGTTGACACTTCTATTCGTGGCAGGCGCTGCCTTGTAGGGGCGAAAATTTTTCGCCCTCGCAAGCGCGGCGCTGTTGTGTTGAAAACAACCATCCGGCCCGCAGATAGTCTGCTGTTCACGCAACCGCGTTCAACAAGAGACGAACCATGCGAATCGACAAACTCACTACAAAATTCCAGCAAGCCTTGGCTGACGCGCAGTCGCTGGCGCTGGGCAATGACCATGCCTACATTGAGCCGGTGCACCTGCTGGCGGCCATGCTGCGGCAGGAAGACGGCCCGGCGGCGCTGTTGCAGCGCGCGGGGGTGAACACGGCGCGGCTGGGGCAGGAGGCGCAGGCCGCTGTCAAGCGCCTGCCCACGGTGACGGGGCAAGAGCAGGTGCAGCCCGGCCCCGATCTGGTCAAGCTGTTGCAGGCCACCGAGAAAGAGAGCATCAAGCGCGGCGACCAGTTCGTGCCCAGCGAGATGTTTTTGCTGGCGCTGGCCGATGCCAAGGGCGAGGCGGGCCGCATCGCCAAGGAATGCGGCCTCACGCGCAAAAGCCTGGAAGCGGCCATTGACGCCGTGCGCGGCGGCCAGAGCGTGGATTCGGCCGAGGGCGAGGGCCAGCGCGAGGCGCTGAAAAAATACACGCTCGATCTGACCGAACGCGCCCGCCTGGGCAAGCTGGACCCGGTGATAGGCCGCGACGACGAGATCCGCCGCGCCATTCAGGTCTTGCAGCGGCGCAGCAAGAACAACCCGGTGCTGATTGGCGAGCCGGGCGTGGGCAAGACGGCGATTGTGGAAGGGCTGGCCCAGCGCATCGTGGCTGGCGAGGTGCCCGATACCCTGAAAGACAAGCGCGTGCTGGTGCTGGACATGGCGGGCCTGCTGGCCGGGGCCAAGTACCGCGGCGAATTCGAGGAGCGCCTGAAGTCGGTGCTCAAGGAAGTGGCGCGGGAAGAAGGCCGCATCATCCTGTTCATCGACGAGTTGCATACGATGGTGGGCGCGGGCAAGGCCGAAGGCGCCATCGACGCGGGCAACATGCTCAAGCCCGCGCTGGCGCGCGGCGAATTGCACTGCATCGGCGCGACCACGCTGGACGAGTACCGCAAGTACATCGAAAAAGACGCGGCGCTGGAGCGGCGCTTTCAGAAAGTGCTGGTCGATGAACCGAGCGTGGAAGACACCATCGCCATTCTGCGCGGCTTGCAGGAAAAGTACGAGGCGCACCACGGCGTGGACATTACTGACCCGGCCATCGTCGCCGCGGCGGAATTGAGCGCGCGCTACATCACCGACCGTTTTTTGCCTGACAAGGCGATTGACCTGATCGACGAGGCGGCGGCCAAGATCAAGATCGAAATCGACTCCAAGCCGGAGGCGATGGACAAGCTGGAGCGCCGCATGATCCAGCTGAAAATCGAGCGCGAAGCGATGAAAAAGGAGACCGATGACGCCTCCCGCAAACGCCTGGCGCTGATCGAACAAGACCTGGCCAAGCTCGAAAAAGAATACGCCGATCTGGAAGAAATCTGGAAGACCGAAAAAGCCAGCGCGCAGGGCAGCGAGCAGTTGCGCAAGGAGATCGAGCAGATCCGCTTCCAGATCGAGGAATTCACCCGCAAGGGCGACTTCAACAAGGTGGCCGAGCTGCAATACGGCAAGCTGCCCGCGCTGGAAAAGCAGTTGAAGCAGGCCCAGGCCAGCGAAAAAAGCGCCGGGGCCGCCGGCAGCAAACACAAGCTGCTGCGCACGCAAGTGGGGGCGGAAGAAATCGCCGAAGTCGTCTCGCGCGCCACCGGCATCCCCGTCAGCAAGATGATGCAGGGCGAGCGCGAAAAGCTGCTGCGCATGGAAGACACGCTGCACCAGCGCGTGGTGGGGCAGAACGAGGCGATTGCGGCGGTGGCCAACGCCATCCGCCGTTCGCGCTCCGGCCTGTCGGACCCCAACCGGCCGCTCGGTTCATTCCTGTTCCTCGGCCCCACGGGCGTGGGCAAGACCGAGCTGACCAAGGCGCTGGCAACCTTCCTGTTCGACAGCCCCGAGCACATGGTGCGCATCGACATGAGCGAGTTCATGGAGAAGCACTCGGTCGCCCGCCTGATCGGCGCGCCGCCCGGCTACGTGGGCTACGACGAAGGCGGCTACCTCACCGAGGCGGTGCGGCGCAAGCCCTACAGCGTGATCCTGTTCGACGAGATTGAAAAAGCGCACCCGGACGTATTCAACGTGCTGCTGCAAGTGCTCGACGACGGGCGCCTAACCGACGGGCAGGGCCGCACGGTGGACTTCAAGAACACCGTGGTCATCATGACCAGCAACATCGGCTCGCCGATGATTCAAGGCATGGCCGGCAAGCCTTACGACGACATCAAGGATGCCGTGTTCGGCGAGTTGAAGAACCACTTTCGCCCGGAGTTTTTGAACCGTATCGACGAAATCGTGGTGTTCCACGGCCTGAACGCGGCGCAGATCGGCGAGATCGCCAAGATTCAACTGCATACCCTGAGCGAGCGTCTGGCGAAGATGGATCTGGAGTTGAAAGTGTCCGACCGCGCGCTGGCCGAACTCGCCAAGGTCGGGTTCGACCCTGTGTTCGGCGCGCGGCCCTTGAAACGCGCCATTCAGCAGCGCATAGAAAATCCGCTGTCCAGGGATCTGCTGCAAGGCAGGTTCCCGCCCAAGTCGCAAATCAGCATCACCGTCGATCCCATCAAGGCGCCGGGGGTGTTCCAGTTCGAAACCGGCGCGTGATGATTTGCCCCTTCCCCCGCTTGCGGGGGAAGGTTGGGATGGGGGCAGTGACGCATCGCAAACGCAGTGCTTCTTGCAGCACCGTGCGCCACCACCCCAGCCCTCCCCCGCACGCGGGTGAGGGAGAAAACCGCGCACTGACTCCAAAACAGCGCGTATGCGCGCAGGTCGGAATTCATGAGCATTCCCTCTTGCAACAACGTCGTTGGACTCCCGCCTGCGCGGGAATGACGAAGAATTCGGTGCAAGTTTCCGGGTCAGAGAGAGCCACAAAAAAGCCGGCTCGCAAGCCGGCTTTTTTGCGTGCGCCCGCAGGCGCGCGCCCATCACGACAGTTGCTGGCTGATTAGCTTGGTCATCTCGAACATCGACACCTGCGACTTGCCGAAGATGGACCGCAGCTTGGCGTCGGCGTTGATGTTGCGCTTGTTGACGCTGTCTTGCAGCTTGTTGGCTTTGATGTAGTCCCACACCTTCTTGGTCACTTCGGTGCGCGGCTGGGGCTTGGCGCCGATGACCGCGGCCAGCGCCGGGCTGGGCGTGAGCGGCTTCATGAAAGCGGCGCTGGGCGTGCGCTTCTTGGCCGGAACTTTCTTGACGGCGACCTTCTTGGTCACAGCCTTTTTGGTCACGACTTTCTTAGCCGGGGCTTTCTTCACAACGGCCTTCTTGGCCGGGGTCTTCTTGGTTGCAGTTGCCATGGTTGCATTCCTCTGGATTTACGTTGAAGCAATCGCCGTCCGCTCCAAGCGGTACGGCTGTCCGTCATGCTACTGGATAAATAGCACGCTTCCAAGGGGAATTTGCGGTTTTTTTTCGAGGGCGGCGCGCTTTTCAGCGTGTTTGCCACGCTTGCCTGCGCTGGCTTTGCGCCTGCGGCAAGCGGCGCACACGTCCTGGCGCTTCAAGTAGTGCGCTAACATGATGCTGCAAGTCGCTGACAGCCGTTGAATTTGTACCCGGCAAAACCGGCGCGCAAGGCCATACGCGCCCCGGCACGGTATAAACGCGGCACCCTTGGCGTGGCCCGCGCAAGCGTTGCGCGCCCGCCTCGTTTTTTCCTTGCAGACCTTGTTCACCATGAGCCAAACCACCCCGGCCTCCGCCTTTGCCACCTGCGACCTGTGCGATGCGCACGAGGCCGACATCTCCAGCGGCGCCTTGCGCGTGCTGCCGCCGGTTTTCCGCGACTTCGGTGCCGCTCGCGCCTTTAGCGGCCCGGTGCATACGCTGCGCGCGCCGGAAGACAACTCGCGCGTGCGCGAGGCCGTCAACTCGCCTGGGAGCGTGGATACACCCTGCGGGCGTGTGGGCAGGGTGTTGGTTATCGACGGCGGCGGTTCGCTGCGCCGCGCGCTGGTCGGCGGCAATCTGGCTGTGGCGGCGGCCAAGAACGGCTGGGCCGGCATCGTGGTCGACGGCTGCGTGCGCGACGCCGCCGAATTGCGCGCCGCCGGCATCCCCATCCGCGCGCTGGCGCTGATGCCGCTGCGCACCGAAAAGCGCGGCGAAGGCCAAGCCGGCAAGCCGGTGCGAATTCAGGGCGTGTGGATGCGCCCCGGCGACTGGCTGTACGCCGACGAAGACGGCATCGTGGTGTCGCCCAAGGCGCTGGTTTGAGTCGGCTTCCACCCCACGCAAGACGAGCGCCGCCATGTTGGCGCCGACCGAAAACACTGCCATTTTTGAAGATAGCGCCAAAGCAAAAGTGAGCCAGGTGTTTAACTGGGCCGCGCAGCCTGGCACAACCAGCTCCCCACCGAAAGCCAAACAACTGCTGCGAAAATCCAACGCATGGCCGCAAGCAAGAAAACCTCGTCCGCCCCGGCGCGTTTCCCCGTGCGCCTGCTGGCGCTGGCCGTGCTGGCGCTGGCGCTTGGCGCGGGCGGCGCTTTCTGGTGGTGGACGGATCGGCCCTTGCGCCTGGCCGACGGGCGGGTGGAATTCAGCGTGCCGCCTGGCGCATCGCTGCGCGCGGCGGCGGATGCGGCGGTGGCCGGGGGTGTGCGCGAACCGGGCCTGCTGCTGGGCGGTTTTTTCCGCTTGGCGGCGCGCGGGCACAGCATCAAGCCGGGCGATTACGTGGTGACGCAGGGCATGACGCCCGCCAATTTGCTGGATAAGCTAATCCGGGGTGAGCGTATCGCGCTCACGCTGACCTTCATCGAGGGCTGGAACTTCAAGCAGGCGCGTCAGGCGCTGGACCAGGCGCCAGGGCTGCGGCACGACACGGCACAAATGAGCGGCGCGCAGATCATGGCCGCACTCGGGCGCGACGGGGTGGCGCCGGAAGGGCGGTTTTTCCCTGACACCTACCACTACTTTCGCCACGCCAGCGATCTGGACGTGTTGCGCGAATCGCTGCGCGAGATGGACCGGCAACTGGCCGCCGCGTGGGAGGCGCGCGTTTCGGACACGCCCCTGCAGAGCCAGGAGCAGGCATTGATTTTGGCTTCCATCGTGGAAAAAGAAACCGGCAAGCCCGAAGACAGGCCGCTGGTGGCCGGCGTGTTCGTCAACCGGTTGCGGATCGGCATGCCGCTGCAAACCGATCCGAGCGTGATTTATGGCCTGGGCGAAAAGTTCGACGGCAACCTGCGCCGGCGCGATCTGGCCGCCGACACGCCCTACAACACCTACACCCGCACGGGCCTGCCGCCCACGCCCATTGCCCTGCCAGGCAAGGCGGCGCTGCTGGCCGCCGTGCAGCCGGCGGCGACCCGCGCGCTGTACTTCGTGGCGCGTGGCGACGGCGGCAGCCAGTTCAGCCAGTCGCTGCCCGAGCACAATGCGGCGGTGCGCAAATACCAGCCGGGAGGGAGGCGATGACCGCGCCGGGTTTGTTCATCAGCTTCGAGGGCATCGACGGCGCGGGCAAATCCACCCACATCGAGGCGCTGGCCGACGCCCTGCGCGCTCGGGGCCGGGCGGTGCTGTGCACGCGCGAGCCGGGCGGCACGCCGCTGGCCGAGCAACTGCGCGAGCTGGTCTTGCGCCAGCCCATGCAGGCGCTCACCGAGGCGCTGCTGATGTTCGCCGCGCGGCGCGAGCACGTGGCGCGCGTCATCACCCCGGCGCTGGCGGCGGGCCAGGTGGTGCTGTGCGACCGCTTTGCCGACGCCACCTTCGCTTACCAAGGCGGCGGGCGCGGGCTGGATTGGCGAATGCTACAAACCTTGGAGCGGATGGCCCTTGACGGGCATGGATTGATGGCCGATTTGGCTCAAAAACCTGATGCGCACGAGGGCTGCGACGCAGCCAAGTGTGCTGCCATTTTGCAAGGCGATCCGGTGGCGTCGCTGCGGCTTGAAGACGCGCCCAAGGGCGGTTTTGCCGATGTGGTTAAGTGGGCGTCAGGCGTTTTTGCCAGACAAGGCGGCAAGGCCGTGTCGCCCACTCTTGGAGAAGTCCTGCTCGATGCCCGCGCCGTGAAAAACTCATTGGGGCACGGCGGTGCCAATGGAGCCAAGAAAATTGCTTTCGCGGCCGTGCGAAATGTAATTGAGCGCGGGGCGATGGTTCAGCGCAGGCTTGGCGCGGATGAGGATAGCTTTTATTTTGCCGCGCCCGTGGACATATCGGGCCAAGACAACATCGTTACCGTGCTGGTGCATCGGGACGTGAACACGCATCGCATGTATTTGCATAGCGTGATACTAAAAAAATTCCTTCTTGGGAAGGCCGTGTCCAGTGCCGATGCGCAGGCATCCAAGCGGTCTGGCGGCGATTCACCTAGGAGAACATCCCAAGAAGGAATTCGCAGTGTACTGCACGATTTGCTCAATGTCAAGCCTGCTGCCCCTCAAGACTGCCCCCAGGACAGCGACGCAACGCAGGCGGTAGCCCCCGCCTCGCTCGTACAGCCTCACCTCACCCTGTGGTTCGACCTGCCCCCGCAAACCGCCGCTGCGCGCTTGACGGGCGTGCGGCTGCCCGATCGCTTCGAGGCGCAGCCGGCGGCTTTTTTCGAGGCCGTGCGCGCCGCCTACGCGCGCCGGATGCGCGATGCGCCCGCGCGCATCGTGCGCATCGACGCAAGCCAGACACGCGAAGCCGTCTGGGATGCCGTTTGGTCCGCCGTGCAAAAGCACATGGAGCAGTGTGCATGAGCGATACCCCTTTGCCCACCCTTGCGCCTTGGCTGGCGCGGCAGTTGCGTGCCCTGCTGGCCCAGCGCGGCCACGCCTGGTTGCTGCAAGGCCCGCCGGGGCTTGGACAGTTCGATTTGGCGCTGGCGCTGGCGCGCGCCTGGCTGTGTGACGCTTCTACGCCGGAAGCCTGCAACCATTGCCCAAGCTGCCACGGCATTGACGTGCATACCCATGCCGATCTGGCGGTGCTCATGCCTGAGGCGCAGATGATCGAGCGCGGCTGGCCGCTGGCGGAAAAGGCGTGGGCGGAGATTGAGGACAAAAAGCGCAAACCGAGCAAGGAAATCCGCATCGACGCCATGCGCGAGGCCATCGAGCTGGCCCAGCGCACCAGCGCGCGCGGGCGCGGTCAGGCCATGCTGGTGTTTCCCGCCGAGCGCATGAACCACATCACCGCCAACGCGCTGCTCAAAACGCTGGAAGAACCGCCGGGCAACATGCGTTTTGCGCTCGCCAGCGAAGCGGCGCACCTGCTGCCAGCCACCATCCGCAGCCGCTGCCAGACGCACACCATGCTCTGGCCCGCCGAGGGCGAGGCGCTCACCTGGCTGGCCGGGCAGGGCGCGCCCCCGCAAGAAGCCGCCGCGCTGCTGCGCGCCGCCGGCGGCCGCCCCGCCGAGGCGCTGGCCGCGCACCAAAGCGGGCTGAACGCGCGCCAATGGGCGCAACTGCCGCGCGCCGTGCTGCAAGGCGATGCGGGCGCGTTCAAGGACGTGCCCCTGCCCGAAGTGGTCAGCCGCCTGCAAAAGCTCTGCCACGACCTCATCGCCGCGCAGCAAGGCGCCGCGCCGCGCTTTTTCGACTCCGGGGCGCTGCCGCAAAAGCGCCTGTCCATGCTGGCGCTCACCGGCTGGAGCAAGCACTTGCAGCAGGCCGCGCGCAGCGCCGAGCATCCGCTCAATACCGCCTTGGCCACCGAAGATCTTGTCAGCGGCGCCTGTCAGGCGCTAAACTCCAAAAATTGAGTGTTTTCCCGTCACGCCATGTCCACCACCGCCCCCGCCACAGCCGCCGCACGCCCCAGCGTTATCCAGTTGGCCATCAAGGAAAAAGCCGCGCTGTACGGCGCTTACATCCAGATGTTCACCGACGGTGGCATCTTCGTGCCCTCCACCAAGGAGCACCGCTTGGGCGACGACGTGTACGTACTGCTGTCGTTGCCTTCCGATCCGCAGCGCTACCCCCTGGCTGGCAAGGTGGCCTGGATCAACCCGGCGGGCGCCTCGACCAACCGCATTCAAGGCATTGGCGTGCGCTTTCCGTCCGACGAAAAGGGCAGGGTGCTGAAAGAAAAAATCGAACATATGCTGGGTGCCACACTTAATTCCGACCGCCCGACCCAGACCGTCTGATCCGCGCGGCGACCAAACGCGCTGCCGCCGGCTCGGCATGTATACCGATTCCCACTGCCATCTCACCTTCCCCGAACTGGCCGGCCAGTGGCCCGCTGTGCGCGCCGCCATGGCCCAGGCGCAAGTCACGCGCGCCTTGGCGGTTTGCACCACGATGGAAGAATTCCCGCGCGTATGCGCGCTGGCGCAGGCAGAAAGTGGCATTTGGGCCACCGTGGGCGTGCATCCCGACAGCGAAGGCGGGCGCGAGCCTGCGGAAGATGAACTGGCCGCCGCCGCCGCCCATCCGCGCGTGGCGGCCATCGGCGAAACCGGGCTGGACTACTACCAGATGGCCGAGCGCAAAGGCGGCCGCGGCATTGCTGAAATGGACTGGCAGCGCGCGCGCTTTCGCACCCACATCCGCGCCGCCCGGCGCGCGGGCGTGCCGCTGGTCATTCACACCCGCGCCGCCGCTGCGGACACCCTGCGTATCCTGCGCGAAGAAGGCGTGGGACAGGGCGCCGGCGCTTGGGAAGCGGCGCCCGGCGTGTTCCACTGCTTCACCGAAACGCCCGGCGTGGCGCGGGCCGCGCTTGATCTGGGCTTTTACGTATCGATCTCCGGCATCGTCACCTTCAAGAACGCAGCGGACGTGCACGAAGTGGCCCGGTTCGTGCCGGAAGACCGTTTGCTGATCGAAACCGACAGCCCCTACCTGGCCCCCGCGCCGCATCGAGGCAAAATCAACACTCCCGCCTGGGCGCCGCTCGTGGCCGCCCGCGTGGCCGAGTTACGCGGCGTGCCGCCCGAGCGCGTGGCGCGGGCGATCAGCGCCAATTTCACCAGGTTGTTTTCCAAAGTACAGGAAAATTCATGAAAAAAGTATGGCTGGCCGTCGCGCTGCTGGCGGCAAGCGTCGGCGCGTGGGCCGATGCGGCGGGGGATTTCATCCGCGCCATCAAGCAAGACAACGGCTCCGGCATGGCCGCGTTGCTGCGACAGGGCGTCGATCCCAACATCCGCGACAAACGCGGCGTGCCCGGCCTGTACATGGCGCTGCAAGAAGAATCGCTGAAAGCCGCGCAAGCGATTTTGGCCGACCCGCGCCTCAACCCGAACCTGCTCACCCCCACCAACGAAAGCGCGCTGATGATGGCTGCGCTCAAGGGGCAACTGGACATCGCCCGCACGCTCATCGCCAAGGGCGCGGCGATCAACAAAACCGGCTGGACGCCGCTGCACTACGCGGCCACCGGCGGCTACACCCAGATCATGAGCCTGCTGATCGAGCGCGGCGCGCAACTGGACGCGCCCTCGCCCAACGGCACCACGCCCCTGATGATGGCCGCCCGCTACGGCAGCGCCGAAGCGGTGCAGATGCTCCTGAGCGCCGGGGCCGATCCGCGCCACCGCAACGAACTGGGCATGGACGCGCTCGACTTCGCCGCCAGCGGCGAGCGAGCCGATATGGTGGAATTGCTCGCGCAAGCCAAGCGCCGCGCCCCGGCCATCGCCCCGGCCCCCGATGTGGCCACCCAGATGCCCTCCGGCAGCCTCGATTCCATCTTCGGCCAGCGCGCCCCCAAGCCGCAACCCGTAACCCCCACCCCGCCGCCGCCCCCGCGGCAGCCGGCTTTGCGGGGCAGTTGGTGATGTTATATTTTTAATAGCAATTTTCCAATATGTAATATGATTTTTCGATATAAAACAATATAAAATACATATAAAACTCTGGAAAACAGCTATTAAACAAAGAGCGTCAAAATGCCTGACGCACTACACTAGCGCAAGGCCGATTTCCAACGGAGTTGCCATGTCTGAAGGTGTCAAAGCGCGCTCCGCCCGTGCCAGAAAGCCGGTGCCGGTCAGCCTGGCGTTGCAGGGCGGGGGTTCGCACGGGGCGTTTACGTGGGGCGTGCTCGACCGGCTGCTGGAAGAGCCGCGGCTGCGGATCGAGGGTATTTCGGGCACGTCGGCGGGCGCGATGAACGCGGCGGTGCTGGTCAGCGGCCATGCGCGCGGCGGGGCCGATGGGGCGCGCCAGGCGCTGGAGCGGTTCTGGCGGGGCGTGACGGACAAGGCGCGGTTCAGCCCGTTTCAGCGCGGCCCGCTGGATGTGCTGCTGGGCCGCTGGACGCTCGATCATTCGCCGGTTTTTCTGGCGTTCGACATGATGGCGCGCGTGGTTTCGCCTTACGACCTCAATCCCGCGAGCATCAATCCGCTGCGTTCGATTCTGACGGAGATGATCGACTTCGACGCGCTGCGCGCCTCGCCCATCAAGCTGTTTGTCACAGCCACGCACGTGCACAGCGGGCGGGGGCGCGTGTTTCGCAACGCCGATCTGACGCCCGGCGCGCTGCTGGCCTCGACCTGCCTGCCCACGCTTTTCCAGGCGGTGGAAATCGACGGTGAGCCGTACTGGGACGGCGGCTACGCGGGCAACCCGACCATCACGCCGCTGGTGCGCGAGTGCGTTTGTGACGACACGATTTTGGTTCAGGTCAATCCGGTGGAGCGCGCGGCCACGCCGCGTTCGGCGCGCGAGATCATTGACCGCGTCAACGAGATCGCGTTCAACGCCCCTCTGCTCAAGGAACTGCGGATGATTGCGTTGCTGCGCGCCGCCGCCGACCCCGGCAGCGCCGAGGGCCGCCACTGGGCGGTGATGCGCATGCACCGGATTCACAGCCCGAAGATGCAGACGCTGGGCTACTCCTCCAAGCTCAACGCCGAATGGGCGTTCGTGCGGATGCTGCGCGACGAAGGGCGCGGCGCGGCGAGCGCGTTTCTTGAGGAGCACGGCGCCTGCCTGGGGGTGCGCTCGTCGTTTGACTTCAGCGAGCTGCTCGAAGGGGTGATCCAGTGAGCGCGCCCGCGCTTGCGCTGGGGTTGGGCGCCATGCTGGCCAGCCTGGCGCTGCTGATCTGGCTGGCTTATCGCGGCTGGAGCGTGCTGCTGCTGGCACCGCTGTGCGCGATGCTGGCGGCTTTCGGGTCGGGCGAGCCGACGCTGGCGCACTGGACGCAGACTTTCATGCCCGCTGCCGGGCGTTTTCTGGCGCAGTTTTTTCCGCTGTTTTTGCTCGGCTCGCTCTTTGGCAAGCTGATGGAAGACAGCGGTTCGGTCGATGCCGTGGCGCGCCTGATGAGCCAGCGGCTCGGCCCGCGCCGGGCAGTGCTGGCGGTGGTGCTGGGCGGCGCGCTCGTCACCTACGGCGGAGTGAGTTTGTTCGTGGCGTTTTTCGTGCTTGGCCCGATGGCGCAGGCGCTGTTTCGCTCGGCGGGCATTCCGCGGCGGCTGATGCCGGCGGCCATCATGCTCGGCACAGCCACATTCACCATGTCCGCTATGCCCGGCACGCCCGCGTTGCAAAACGCGATTCCGATGCCGTTTTTCGGCACCACGCCGTTCGCCGCGCCGGGGCTGGGCCTGATCGCAAGTGCGGTGATGGCCGGTTTCGGGCTTTGGTGGCTGGGCCGGCAGGTGGCCGCAGCGCGCCGCAACGGGGAAGTTTTCGTGGAGCTTGACGCGGGCGGCAGGGCAGGGGAGGGCGCTCAATCGGCGCTGGTGCGCGAGCGCGCCAGCGTGGCGCAAGCCTTCGATCCCGCCGAAATCGGCAACGGCGCGCCGCTGCCCGCGCAGGGCGGGCAGCCCTGCGCCACGGCAGCGATTGCCCCGCTTGCCGTGGTGGTAGCGGCCAATTTCGTGTTGAATATCGTGGTGTTTCCGCGTGTCGACGCGTCGTATCTGGAGCAGGCGCGCTGGGGCGCGACCACGCTGCACGCGGTGGCGGGGGTGTGGAGCGTGTCGGTGGCGCTGGCGCTGGGCATCGCCGCGCTGGTGGCGCTGAACCGGCAGCGGCTGGGCCAATTGCGCGCCAGCGTGGATGCGGGCGCCAATGCCTCGGTGCTGCCGGTGCTCAGCGTGAGCAGCCTGGTCGGCTATGGCGCGGTAATCGCCGCGCTGCCGGCTTTCGGCGCGGTGCGCGAATGGGTGCTGGGCATCGGCGGCGGGCCACTGGTATCGCTGGCGGTGGCCACCAACCTGCTGGCCGGACTGACCGGCTCGGCCTCCGGCGGGCTGACCATCGCGCTCCAAGCCCTCGGCGGCACGTACCTGCAACTGGCCGCGCAGCACGGCATCGACCCAGCGCTGCTGCACCGGGTGGCGGTCATGTCATCGGGCACGCTCGACAGCCTGCCGCACAACGGCGCGGTCGTCACCCTGCTGGCCGT
>JAIRVJ010000166.1 GCA_031253955.1 Burkholderiaceae bacterium
AACTATCTCCGGGTCGCAGCCTAATTTTACAGCTCGCGCCACTCCAGCGCAACCGTTATCGGGTGTCTTCCGCGCCGTCGGCAAGAGCGCTTCCTTTACCACCGAGGGCGGCCAGCGCATTGATGCGCGCTGGGCATTGGCCGATGCGGGGGATTTGGCGACCAGTCATGACGAGCACTTGCGCGTCAACCCAGATTATGCGCCGCGATCCGGTCCTCCTGGCGCGCCTGGCTCAGTTGCGCCGTGTAGTAGCAGCCCTCGCGCGGCACGCGGAACGGTTCCTCGGCGTCGCTGGGGTATTCCTGCCACATCAGCGGGCGCTCGCCCGCGAAGTCCGCGCCGTGCAGCGTGGCGGCATACCAGGCGCGCTGGCGCGCATCGAGCGTGATGTGCAGCCGCCCTTCCAGTTCGTTGAAATAAGCGCGGTCGGTATCCGTGATGAGCACGCCTTGCGGGTCGATGCGGTACTCCGGCGCTTCCCACCAGGCGAAGAAATGCAGCCGCCATTCCCGCGAATTCAGGCGCGAGGTGAGCGGCTGGCGCGCTTCGGACACCTCCCTGGCGCGGCGCACCATCTCGTAAAACCGCCCCGAGGCGCCCTCGGCGGTCGATTCCACGATCACGATCCCGCTTTCGGGCACCGCCGGAATCGAACCCGTGACGATCTCGCGCGCCTTCTCCGGGAAACGCGCCCCGATCTTGCCCATCTCCGACACATGCAGCCGGTGCATCGTGCCCCCGCGCATACTGGTAGCCACGCGAATGCTGGCCCCGTTATGGCCGAAAGCGATCTCCTCGGCGGTGCGCTTGGTCAGCGGAAACGCCGCCTTGAGCGTGCCGGGCAGGCGGTCGTAGGCAAACATGATCTTGGCAAAAAGCTTGCCCGCCGACTCCCGGTCCTGCGCGATGATCCCGCAAGAAACCGGCTCGCGCGAAAACAGCGCCGTATCCAGCCACAGCAGACACACCAAGGTAGAAAAGCCAAGCTGCCTGGCTTTGAGAATCAGGTTGCGGAAATGCAGCATCCGCAGCAACTTGCGCTGCGCCGCGTTGGGCGTGAAGGTTTGCACCAGCGCGCCATCTTCATCAGCGGCCTGGCCCTTGGTCACGATCTGGTACAGGTTGGACAAACGCCAGGCCGGATCGGACAGGCGCGCTGTCAACTCGTCACTGTCCGCCATCGCCCAGCGCCAGCCCAGCCGGCCCCACCGTATTGCCCAGCAGCGCCCGCGCCAGTTCCGCCAGCGGATCGGCGTGCTGCCGGTTATCTTTTTCATACAGCCCCAGGTGCTTGGCCAGCTTTTCCTGCGCCGCGCCCTTGTCCCACAGCTTGTACTCCACCTTGCCGTCCGCGCCCACCTTCACCGACGCTACGGCAGCGGCCATGTCATCGTCAAGCTTGTGCAGCGGCTTGACTTTTCCGTCCTCGCCCGCCAGCCGGCGCGGATCGGCAAACGCCAGCCGCATCAACTCCCGCAGCAGCGCGCTTTTTTCCACCACCACCTCGGCGGCGGCGGCCTTCTGCAACGCCTCGACCCTTGCATGAACCTTTGGGTGCGCCATCAACTGCGAAGCCGCCGGCCACAGCGTTTCATTCTTCCATTTGAGCGACTTCGGATACGCAATCCGGTACGCCTGCGCCAGCGGCTTGCCCCGCGCCACCTCTTGCGCGAAGCACTCCTGCTGCGGCGTCAGCCCGTGCTCATTTATGGCGCTCATTCCAGATATTCCTCCGCAATTCAAGGATTAGCGCACATCCCTCCTGCCAGCCAGCCATCGTTAATTCATGGTATTTCGGAAACCAATCAAAACTGCTTGGAACCAAGTTCCCGTAATCATCGACTATGGCGCACGGATAAGTAAGAATCTTCCCGTTCTGACTCGTCCATATACAACGGTCACTGTCCCAGACAATTTTCCCATCTCTCTCAAGCGTGCTCCAGAATTCAGAGTAAAAAACATAATAAAACCGACGGTCAAGTTCACGCTTGGCCCACCCAGACCCCTTCGATGAGCCAGTACCGTATCCCCATGTGACCGCGCTCATGCCTTGCCTTTCAACTGCGCCAGGCGCGGCCCGATGCACGCCAGCGTATTGCGCCAGGCGCGCTCGGCCTGCGGCGTCGGCGCTCCCGCCTTGAGCCGCTGGCGCAGCAGCCGTTGCAGAACTTGCAACTCCTGCATTTCCGTGGGACTGCCGTATTTGGGCAAACGCAGCGCGCCCGGCGGCTTGCCTGAACGCGGCCTGGGCTGTGGCCTTGGCTGGCGCGGACGGGTGAAATTCTCAAACGGCCAGGGTGGACGGACCGGCTGCATCAGAGCGCCTCATTGACGGAAAACCCGTCCAGCCCCGCCGGTGTGATGCGGTAGCGCAAATAGCGCGCCGAGCGCGGATCGTCGCCCCGCTCCAGCCAGCCCAGATTACGCAAATACCCCAGCGCCCAGGTCAGCGCCTTGGGATGCGTCACGCGCGCGGCCAGATCGCCGAACGCCCACCAGTGCCGCGGCTGCCCGGCCAGCAGCGCCGCCACCTGCGCCGGGCACGACAGCGGCGACATCGAACCGCGCGGATGCGGATTAATCCGCCCGCCGCCCGTGCGCCGCAGCCGCAGTTCAAGCTGCACCGGATCGTTCACGCCAGCTTCCTCAGCCCGTAATGCGCCAGCAGCAGCGCCTCGGCCCGGTTGTGATCCTTTTGCCGCGCCAGCCGGTGCTGCACCGCCGGGTACAGCGTGCGGGCTTTTTGCAGCGCCTGGCCCTTGTCCTTGCCCAGCCCGTAAAACCCCTTCCAGCGGCGGCTATCCACCAGGTGCGGCTCCATCCGCAGCACCCCCAGCACGCCCTCGATCACCCCTTTGCTATGCAGCAGCGACGTGTTGGCCGCCCCGCCCGACTTGGCTGCCGGCATCGCGTGCACGTCTTCCAGCACCACCTGCCAGCCGTCGCAAGCAGGCACGAAGCGATGAATCAGATCGGCCAGAGCGCGCCCGTCCAGCTTGCGCTGCGTGCGCCCCTGCCCGCCCAACTGCGTCACCGGCAAGTCTTCCACCGCGCAAGTGCCGCGCGAATCCACACAAGCGATGGCGCCCGTGGTGCCAGGATCAATGCCAATCACGATCATCACAGCAACCCCCGTTCATGCGCAAAGTGCACCTCACTCCAGCTCAACGGCGTTTCTTCGGGATCAGGCGCGCGGATTCCAAAATCGCGTCCCGGCCATGCGCGCCCGGATACCGGGCTATCGCCGCCAGCATCGTTTCCTGCTGGCAGCGTGAAGGGCGCGCCGACGCCACCAGCCGGGCGCAGCACCCCAGGCACGCAAAGCGGTACTGGCCGCTGGCCGGGTTGTGGGTAGCCGCCGCGCACGCCGGACATGTCACACCGCCTCCAGTTCGAGTTCACGGAACGGCTCGAACTCGCTGCCGGCGGGCTTGTTGCGCACGTCCTCGGCCACGCGCGTGGACAGGAATTTTTCAAGCTGCCGCCCCCAATCGCTCAGGCGCTGACCGGGCTTGGGCGCCAGCCCTTCCCAACCTGTCGTCAAGGCCGACAGGTTGCGCCAAAGCTCGCGCATCGTTTGCGCTTCCAAGGCCGCCAAACCCGGATCGCAAGCAAAGCGCCGCGCGGCGTTGATCGCGTCGGCCAGACATTGCCAGTTGCGCAGCACTTCGGTAATGCGCGGCATGGTGTGCGCATTGGAGCCGTAGTGCCACGCGCAGATGCCCGGCCCCTTGCCGCTTTGCGTGAAAATCGTCCCCGGCATCGGGCAGCCGTGCGCCAGGCATGGGTAGCCACAACGGCTGGGCGTTGCGTCCGGCGGCGCGTCGCGGGTGCCGTCGAAAACCGGCCTATTTCGCCAAGCGCGATTGGATGCGTTAACAGTCATTGGGCGTACTTCCCTTCGATGACTTTGGCGAAGTTTTCCGCCTTGAGCAGCCACGGTAAATCGGGCGCCCATGCCGTGCCATTGGAGCGCGGTATGCCGTTGGCCAGCGCCGGGCATTGCGCGACGTAGCGGAAAAACCGCGTCCAAAACGCCAACCCTTCCTCGACCGTGGCGTAGCCCTTGCCGAAGGCGCTGGGCTTGGCGCACTGGCGCCAGCGCGAGCGCATCGCCTCCACGCGGGCGCCCTCCCAAACGCGCGGCTGCACAAGCTGCGGCAAGTGCTCGGCGTACAGGGCCAGCAGCCGCTCGTGCGGGCACTGCGGCACGGCATCGGACTTGGCCGCAGCCCCATGCTCCAGGCAAAAATCGCTGTCGACAGGTGCGCTCGCCCCGTCCGGCGGCGCAGCCGCTGGCGGGTAGTGATGCGAAGCATCACAGGTATTTTTTTCAGGAATCAGAGAATCAGGAATCAGAGAATCAGGATTCAGGGGCGGCTGACCCCCCTTTGAACCGGGAGGTTTACCCCTTGTTGAATAGGCATCTAACCCTGTGCTTGCCTTGGGCTTGTCCTGGGTTGGCGGGTCTTTGAATGAGGGTAAAACCCTGGGCTTTTCTATTGATGATGTAAGTTCATCAGCATCAATGCCTTGGGTTTTTGGTGGTTTGATGCAGCTTGGCTGCTCCTTGAAGTGAGGCGTTTGGTGCTTTGCAAACTTCAAAATCTGGATCGCGCGCACACCATCGGCGTCATAGCGCAGGATGAACCCGTACCTCTCCAACTCCTGAAGTAGCGGCTCCACCTCTACGGAATCGAACGCGAAAAGCTCGGCCTTGATCCGCTTGGGGCGATCCTCCATCCGCCCATCCCGATCAGCAAGAACCCACAGCCCGATAAAGCAAAGCCGCGCCCATGGGGAGCACTCCGCGAGGTCTTCGTTCTTGAAAAACCCCGGCTTGATGTTTCGTGCGCGTGACATCAGCAACGCTCCCCATTTGTTTTGCCGTCGGACTCCTGCCCCAAGACTGCCACGTTGCAGACCGAAGCGATGCGCCGATCCATCACCATGCGCACATGCTCCAGGCCGAACACATCGCAACTGACCAGCGTCTCCAGATACTCAGCTTCCGAGTTGAACCCGGCGTCCATCCACTTGCGCCGCATCGCCTCCTTCAACTCATCGGACACGCGCGCCTCCATCTTGGCGGTCTTCTTGCCGCCAACGATGGAGCGCGAGAACATGACGGGCTGGTTCATGGTTCATCCTCAATGGGCGGACACCCGCTCCTGGGCTACATTGGCAACTCCTGCATCACCAAACCCAAAAGAGGTGTCCATGACCGAAAAACTGATGAAAGACCTGCACGTGATGATGGGCAGGCTCAATGGAATCCATGCGGCGGTAGTGCTCATCGCTCAACGCCTCCCGCCTGATTGCGCCCGCGCCGCGGCCAAAGACTTGAGAGCGTCCGAAGACCCCATCGAAGCAGACGCCCTTGCCTTGCCCATTCCAGACGTTCAGCTAGAGGAGTTCCGGCGCGTTCGCAACGAGATTGCGAGCCAGCTTGAATGGGCGGCGGCCCAAAGCCGGTGACGCCTCCACCGTTGGAGTCGATCAAAAGATGGTGATCTGCATACAGCCTGTTGCGCGTCATGCCGCCTCCTGTTGCGCCAGTTCGGGCGCCGTGCCGGGCGCTGCGGTCAATGCGGCAAGCTCCGGGAGCTTTTGCCGAGCCAAAGCAGCCTGCACACGATCTGCCAGCCGCGGTGGCAACTGGTCCGGCCATTGCGAAACAGCAGCCGATGTGATCCCGATTGCGGCGGCAGCGGCGGAGGTTGATCCGCCCAGCAGTTCAATAGCGACTGACTTGTCCATCAGCCGAGTATAAGCATTCTTAGCTGTTAAAGCAAGCGTGCTTATTCAATGCTGTGTTAAGTTTGCTTACATCATGGGTTTGAAAGAACGAATCAAAGAGGTGATGTTTGCACGTCATTGGAAAACGTCCGATGTCGCCAGCATTGCCGGTGTGAGTTCGTCTGCCGTGTACCAGTGGTTGGGCAAGGGTTCCAAGCCGATCAAGAGTATCGGCAGTGTTGCTGTTGCCGAGCGTCTGGAGGAATCCAGCGGGTACGCAGCGCGATGGATTGCCACGGGAATGGGGCCGAAGTTTGCAGATGACGCTGCGTCACCCAAGGTTAAGCCTGGCGACCTGACAGATGAGGTGCGCATCCCCCAATTCGACACAGGAGGCAAGATGGGGAGCAGTGGACTGGTGCTGCACGATCAGCCGGGAATCATCCGTGAATGGACGGTCAGCTCCGAATGGATGCACAAAAACGTCCACCGGATCACCTCGGTGTCCAACCTGGTCATCGTGACCGGCTTCGGCGACAGCATGACGCCCATCTTCAACTCAGGCGACCCGCTGCTGGTGGACACCGGGCGCCGCCAGGCCGACGTCGACGGCATCTACTTCTTCCGCGTGGGCGACGATGCTTTCATCAAGCGGCTGCAACGCATCCCAACGCCCAAGGGCACGATCTTGCGCGCCAAGTCGGAGAACCCGCGCTACGACCCCTTTGACATCACGCCCGGCATGGACTTCGCGGTGCTCGGCTGGGTGGTCAAGGCGTGGTGCGGAGAGGATTTTTGAACATAGACACAAAGTGCAACGAGGCAGCAATGAACGAAGAAACAAGCTTTAGATGGTTAGGTTGGCTACTGGTTTTGTTTACATTTATCGGGCTTGCACTTGCGCTGTTCTCTGGTATTCCATGGGCCGTAAAACACCTTCTTGACCCGCTCATAAATTTAGGCTGGCTTGCCTTGGCAACGGACATCGTGATTCTTTTGCCGTTGTCTCTTTTCCGCAGGTTGCGCGGATTTACAGGATGGGCAATCGTTGCGACATCGTTTCTTTTTGGCTTTGTGACATTGATGTTGAGCTTCCTGCTGGTTTGGGATCTTTGGGGATGGTGGGGTATAGTCATTGGTTTTGTATTTTTTAGCACTTCGTTTGCTCCTATGGCGTTGCTAGCAACAATGCTCCATGGTTTGTGGCCTATGTTTTTTGGGGTGCTCATCCTGCTCATACTTACTTTTGGAGCGCGCATCATTGGCCTTTGGATTGCCACGATGCAACAATCAACCAGGCAAGATGAGATGCAACAATTGACCTATCCGCTAGCTACCCGTTGGCCCCGCTTTTTTGCACGAATATTCGACCTTTGGTGGGAATTATCGCTCACATCATTTGTAATAAGTTTTATATTGGGTGCATATTCATCGAAATTTATTGAGTTATTTAGTGACGACTGGATAAAAAAATTATTTATCATACTATGTGTTCCACTTGCGCTGATTCTCGATGCGATCATATATCGGCTTGTCGGAAATACGCCTGGGAAAGCTCTTCTTGGACTAAGAGTTGTATCTCATAATAGCTCGCGTTTGAGTTTTTCTGAATATCTGGAACGCAATCTCTTGCTATGGAAGAGCGGACTTGGATTTGGCATTCCTTTTGTAAATCTTATTACTATGATAAATCAATATCAAGTAATGCGCGAAGAAGGGCAAACAAGTTACGATACGTATACTGGCAATACTGTATGCGCCAAACCTACAGAATGGATGCAAAAACCCATATTTACCATATTATTTTTATTCATGTTTTTATTCATTATAGCAACCAATTCAAACGAAAGAAGCAGGCAGCAATTGGCAACACATAAAAGTGCAACAGAAAACAGTCCTGTAGCGACTACACAGAGAACCAAGACAGACACCAATCCATGGGAAATGGATTGGAATACACCTAGCATGTCGGCGCAATCACCATCCGGTGAAACGCCTACTCTATCCGCTGGCACCGCAACAAATTGGGGTGACTTCACGCCTCTTGGAAATGATGGCAAGCCCTTACCAAAATCTGGTGCGCGTCGAGCACAGGCATCAAGCGACAACGACGGCCAAAACTACTTCGCTCAGTTTGACGGCAAGCCAACTGTTGGGAAGGTTGCCGCCACCAATTCACTCAATCCTCCGCAAGCAAATATTCAAGGACCCAAAACAAACAGAGAACTGTTCAACTACGAGGAAGCGTTTCCCGCAAAGCCTGAACATGCCCAACCCGATACCTTCAGCTACGAGGAGGCATTTCCGAAACCAGCATCGCCATCACACTCGCCAAACCGCGCCGGAATTGAAGGCGGCAAGACCGCTCAAACACAAGAACAAGTGTTCAAACGCGATGCCGACGAGTGGATTCAAGCCGTGCAGACGCTGGCTTCCGAGATCAAGGGGCAGGAAGGCGCGCCCGACTACACGCAGGATGACAAGATGGCACAGGCGTTGGGCCAGCAGGTGAAGGCGCTGATGGTTGCGCGCGGCCTTGATCCCGCAAGGAATCTGGTTCCGCTGCAAGACAAAATAAATTTGGTGCGGCAGGCGCACCGCGTGCTGATGCGTGATTACAGCGCACAAAACGTTCCAGTCAGGGCCTGGACCATGGACTACGAAAAAGCCTATGAATCGGCGAACTGGAGTCACAGCAATGGAGACGATTATAAAATCCATGCCGGAATATTCGACACGCAGGGATCATTTGGCCCGCAAGTCATCGGAATGGTCCTCCGAACGGATTTTAATTCTCCAAGGAAAATCGGAAATTCGCAGATTGATTCGCTTGTTACATTTTATATGTTTGACTGCGGCGCGCGAACCTATGCAGACTTGGGATCAAAGTCATTACTTGAGGCGAATGTTGTCTCATCGAATCTGACGGATAGATATCCGCAGTTTTCCACACCCAGCGACAGCGCACTAAAAAAGGCGCTTGACACGTATTGCGCCTTCTCGAAAAAAGGATGAAATGAAACCGCTTGCCGCCTTTCCAGAACTGGAGTAACCAATGTCCGGCCGCGACCTGCACTTCATCTATCTGGATCGCCTGGTTCTGGACAATCCGCAGTGGCAGCATCTGGATCGCTTTCTCTATCCTGCGGCGCGCAAGGAAGACGGCGACGCGCTGGTGTTGGGGACACGCCTGGACATAAGTCACCACTGGTTTGTCTCGGTACGGGCGATTGACTGGGCACATCGCAAAGATAGTCGAGTGATCCTGCTGCGTCACAACATTGTTGCCTCCATATTTGAAATGCCGAACCACCGAAACCCACCTGGATTTGTGGATCTAAATGACGCCCGCGCACGATTAAAGGTTCATTCATAGCGATTCCTTCCGTTTAAAAAACCAACACCACACAAGCAAAACCGGAATGGTCGATCCGTACAAGCCGGGCGGCACGCCCAAGTAAAGCTATGACAGATGATGAATGGATGCTGCATATAACGCAGTACGCTCTAGGACTTTCGTCGTACCTTTTTATACAAGCCGTTGTCCACCGTTTTCATGACACTCCAGCAAACCTTTCAGAGCGGTCAGGGTTTTTTCAAGAACTTCGTTCCCAGGTGAAAGCTGCACGGCAATCTTTTGCGGTTCAGGCTCCAACCCATTTGCTCCAGCGTTGCGTGGCTGCGTTCGATGTGATTGAAGATGTGTTGCGTTTGACAGAGACAGCCCATCCCGATGCAAACCCGAATGACATTGTTGAGGAACTTCAAGCCCTGACGGTGCTGTTGCGCGCCACGCAACCGCCACCAGACGGGCGAACTGCCTGAGTCTGCCCGCCAGCTTCATCCACCAGCCCGCCCCGCGCGGGCTTTTTCGCGTCCGTGTATCCATAAAACCACACATGCAGATGGCTGGCGCTGATCTCCGTTCACCCATCTCAATAGGCCGCAACCTGATCGCGCACGAGACAATGCCTTGGGCAAACGCCGCACCCCGGCAGCCATCACCAGCGGCGTTGCGGCTTCGATTGCGGCAATGTTTACGAACATCGATCTCGTCAATGTGATCTGGCAGGCGGCCAGTGCTGGTCTCTGGCTTGCGGCCCCTCTTACACGCTTTGGCGCTTGAGCATTTCCCCTCGGAGGTTGCGGGTACATGCGCCGTTGCCGCTCACGGGTAGCCGGTCAGCCCCGGCATTCGCCTGCATGGGAAGTGTAGCAAAAAAACATAAGCGTGCTTGACAAGCATAAATAAGCACGCTTACAATACATCCATCACCCACCCGCAACCCCTCAGGAGCACTCGATGGAAACCCAAGACCTTGCAAGCATCAGCCCCGACGAACTGATGCGCCGTATCGAGAACTACGCGTTTGACGAACGGTTGCCAAAACAAGTCAACGACCGCATGGCCTGCCGCAAGTTCGCGCTGGAGACCGCGCGTTCACATGTGGGCGGCAGCAACGAGCGCGACTGCCTTGTGCTGGCGCGGCGCATGGACGAATTCATGCGCGAGCACTGGGCTTATGAGGCGCTGCGCGATGCCGCCGGATCGGCGCTGCAAATCGCGTGCCTTGACACGCCAGACGGTCAAGACCCATTGCCCAAGGCAACCAGGATGTTCAGCTTCCTGCTTACTGGCGCGGTTGCAGTTGCGCAACCTGCTGGCGCGGCAAGTTCACCTGCTTCCCCGGCTGATGGGAATGCTCATGCCGCAATCTCTACAGGCGATGCTGAACCCTCCATAGGCGTCGTTGTGGCGCTGGAGAACCAGTTTTCTCCCCTTATCGAGACAGCCCTGACAGACGTAGTACTTGATCTTCGGCGCACCTGGATCACCCCCGGACCCGCCCGCTTCTGGCACCAGCTCTGCCTGATACGCAAAGTAGCCGGGAACGACTTGGACAAGCGAGTAATTCGCACGCTCATTGATGGTTTCTGTCAGTTTTCTGACCTTCTCTGCGGCTTTGAAGTATTTGTCCGCGAGCTTGAACGCGGCGGCCTGGTGACCGAGGAGCGCCTGCTGAGCCTGGAGCAACTGCTCGTTCAGCGACGCCACTTTTTCAGCGATGAGGTTGAAGTCCCGCAGGCCGATCAGCTTGGAAACGATGCCGGTCGCCACGCCTAAAGAAGAAATCGCCTTGTCGAGAAATGGATTTTTCATGGCCCGCCCCTTTCGATGGACAACGGTTGGTGGAACTTCCATTGTCCGGCGGCTGCGGGCAGACCGCCTTTCCCCCCTCAGGAGTCAACCATGCTGATTGAGACCAACCACGGCTTGCCCCCGGTCTTTGCCGAAATCTTCAACGGTTTTGCCACCATCCCGCGCCAGGCTGCCCGCTCCCGTATTGCAATGGACGAACGCGAGGCCCGCGAGAACTACATCGAAGAGCGCACCGAGGAACTGATGAGCGTAGGCGGACCGTTCGATCCGTGGGATTTCGGCAACCTGCAAGAGGCGCTGGCCCAGTCCAGCGATGAAGACCTGGCCGCTCTGCGCGATCTGCTGCGCTCCGGCCAGTTCGATGCCGCCGGGCGCCGCATCCTGAACCAGATCATGGGCTACTGGCATCCCATCGCCGTCCAGCGCACCCGCGAGTCGGTAGAGGCCAACTGGTCTGTCGAAAGCGGCTGGACTGCGCCGAGGGAGGACTGACGACATGACCCGCCCCCGCGCCTTGATGATTGCACTCGCACTGGCCGCCACTGCCGGAATTCTCGGCCCGTGGCTTGACGGCCAGCCCAGTGAAACCGACGTGGCCCGCGCCGTGGCCGCCGACGCGCAAGCCGCACCCAAAGACTGGGCGCGCCAGCAGCGCCGCGAGCGCGCCGAAGCACAAATGCAGCGCCAAGAGCGCCCCTGCGTGCCGACGGCTCCGCTAGGCATCCGCGCCGCGTGGCGGCAAGCCGGGAGGGTGCTGTGAACGCTGCCCCGACTGCCGCCGCCAACTCAACACCCACTTCACCCTCAACCGGAGCAACCATGAACACCCCAACCACTGAACTCACACTGGCACAGCCCCAGCGCCCATTCGACCTTAGCCCGCAGAACTTCGAGCAGGCGCTGACATTCAGCAAATACCTGGCTGAAAGCGACCTCGTGCCCAAGGACTTCAAGGGCCGGCCCGGAAACTGCCTGGTTGCCATGCAGTGGGGCATGGAAATTGGCCTCAAACCCTTGCAGGCGCTGCAAAACATCGCCGTCATCAATAACCGCCCGGCGCTTTGGGGCGATTCCGTCATTGCGCTCGTGCGCGGCTCGCCGTTGTGCGAGTACGTGATCGAAACCGACGACGGCGCCACCGCCACCTGCCGCGTCAAGCGCCGCGGCGAGGCCGAACAGGTGCGCACCTTCGGCATGGACGACGCGCGCGCGGCCGGCCTGGTCGGCAAGCAGGGGCCGTGGACGCAATACCCCAAGCGCATGCGCCAGATGCGCGCCCGCGCCTTTGCCCTGCGCGATGTATTCCCCGACGTGCTGCGCGGCCTGCCCGTGGCCGAGGAAGTGATGGACACCCCCGCCGAACGGTTCATGGGCGCGGTCGAGCAAGTACCCGCCGCCCAGCTTGCCGCCCCAAAGCAATACAGCGCCGAAGAATTCGACAAGAACTTCCCGAAATGGTCGGCCCTGATCGCCGAAGGCAAAAAAACCGCTGCCGCCATCATCCAGTTTGTCGCCGCCAAAGGCACGCCCTTGAGCGAAGAGCAAAAAGCCAGACTGCTGTCGGTCAAACCTGCCGCCACTGGCGCACCGGCAGACGCTGCCAAGGCCAGCGCCCAGTCCGCTCCCGCCGTAGCGCCAGCACCAGCGCCAGCAGCCTATGGGCAATTGGCCGAGCGGATTAGCGCCGCGCAAAGCCAGCAAGACCTGCCGGACATCGCCGAACTGATTGACGCGGCCACTACCGACGAGCGCCAGCGCGCCGAACTGACCGCTGCTTTCGATCTGCTCCCACCCTTCTGAGGCCCAAGCCATGCAAATCCACAACCTCACCCAGGGCAGTCAGGCGTGGCTGCAACACCGCGCCGCACACCACAACGCCAGCGACGCCCCGGCCATGCTGGGCGTCTCGCCACACCGCACGCGCACCGACTTGCTGCACGAAGCGGCCTGCGGTCTGCGCCCCGAAGCCACCTCCGAAGAACTGGCGCGCTACCAAAGGGGCCACCGCTTCGAGCAACTGGCGCGGCCCCTGGCCGAGCAAATCATCGGCGAAGAACTGGCCCCGCTGGTGGGCAGCCAGGGGCCCTACAGCGCCAGCTTCGATGGCCTGACGCTCACCGGCGAGATCGCCTGGGAACACAAAACCTTCAACGACGAGTTGCGCGCGTGCCTTGCACCCGATTGCGACGGCGCTGACTTGCCCGAACACTATCGCGCCCAGCTCGAACAGCAATGCCTGGTCAGCGGCTGCCAGCGCGTGCTGTTCACCGCCAGCCAGTGGAGCCTGGATGGCGAGTTGATCGAAATGCGCCAGTGCTGGTACACGCCCGATCCCGCGCTACGCCGGCGCATCGTGGACGGTTGGGCGCAATTCGAGCGCGATCTGGCCGGTTACACCCCGCAAGCGGCCCCGCTCGAAGCCGTGGGCCGCGCCCCGCAGCAACTGCCGGCGCTGCGTATCGAAGTCAGCGGCCAAGTCACCGCCTCCAACCTGGACGAATTCCGCGAACGCGCAATAGCTGTTTTCGAGGGCATCAACACTGATCTGCAAACCGAGCAGGACTTTGCCGATGCCGAAAAAACCACCAAGTGGTGCAAGGAGGTCGAGGATCGCCTGGAGGCGGGCAAACAGGCGGCGCTCGCGCAAACGGCCAGCATCGACGAACTGTTTCGCACCGTAGATGCTCTTAAAGATGTAGCGCGGCAAAAGCGCCTGACGCTGGAAAAGCTGGTCAGGCAGCGCAAGGAAGAAATTCGTGCCGCGCTCGTTACCGAGGCGCTCGCCGCCTTTCGCCAGCACACCGCCGCCTTGCAAGCGGAAATTGGCACGGCAGTTGATCTGCGCATCGGCCAACCCCTCTTCGGGGAAGCCATCAAGGGACTGAAAACCCTCGCCAGCATCCGCGAGGCCATCGCCACGGCCCTTGCCAACGGCAAGATCGAAGCCGACGCGCGGGCGCGTGACGTGCGCGAAAAACTCGCGTGGCTGGCCCAAAACGCCGTTAACCACCGCGCCCTGCTAGCCGACCTGCAACAGCTCATCGACAAACCGCTGGACGACTTTGAGCGCGCCGTCACTGCCCGCATCGAGCAATTCGAGCGCCAGCGCGCCGAGCAACAGGCCAAGGCGCAGGCGGAAAACCTCCAGCCGTCCGCGCCTGTACCGTCCGCTGCCGGCGCCCCCTCCGCTAGCACTGTTGCCCTTGCAGCCACTGACGTTGCTCAACCGCCGCCAGCACCAGCCGGCCCGCCCACGCTGCGCCTGGGCAAGATCAATGAATACCTTGCCCCCGTCAGCGTGACCGCCGACGGCCTGACCGGACTCGGATTCCCGCCCGCGGCCACCGACAAATCGGCCAGGCTGTACCACGCCGCTGACTTCCCGCGCATCTGCGACGCGCTAGTGCGGCACATCTATAGCGTCACGCAGCGAGTCGGACAAGAAGCGCTGGCGAACTACGCAAGACAACTGCGTCAGAACGCCGCGCCCTCTCATTAACGCACCCCATCAACCACTAAAAGGAATCCGCACCATGAATTTTGAACTCCCCGACTGGACGCAAGCCAAGATCAACAACGTCAACATCCGCAGCGAAAAGTGCGGCAGCGACGATCTGGAGCCTGCCGTCGATCTGAGCATCAGTATCGAGCAGCCCAACAGCGTGCTCGCAGAATTCGACGGCTTTCTGCTGTCGGCGCTGTACTACAAGAGCGCGGCATCTGTCGATACCCAGGCCGAGCTTGACGGCGTGCAGCCAGTCTCCGAGCGCCCGAACCTGCGCTTTGCCAAGCTGGCCTACCCGCTCAAATGGGAAGACGAAGGCAGCGGCTACACACTGGAGATTGATCACGGCCTGGGCGGCAAAAGCAACGTCGCGCTGACCGGCTGCGCCGTCAACGCCTTTGCCATCAACCCCAAAGAAGGCGGCACCGTCGAACTGAAATTTCGCGTGCAGTGCGCCGGCAGCGACGAATTGACCGAAAAAACCCTGGGCAAGCTCGCCATGCTGGTGCAGCACACCGTGCCCATCATGTTGCTCGCCCCCGATACCGAAGGCAGCCAGCAAAGCGGGGAAGACCTGGGGCTGACCAAGGTCGAACTGGCAGGCGTACCGCACACGCCGGAGAGCGCGCTGGCCCAAGCGGTGGGGGCGCAGCCATGAACACGATCACCGTGAACGGCATCAAAGTGCCCGAACCGCTACAGCAAGAGCCGAAAGATGGAACGCTGTATTGGTATCTTGACTTGGATTCACTAGACGGCTGTTACGGAACAGAATGGATCGGGACGCCTGACCAAAAAAGGG
>JAIRVJ010000109.1 GCA_031253955.1 Burkholderiaceae bacterium
AGAAGACACTCTGGGGTGGTGAATTTTGGACAGACGGGTATTACGTAGCAACAGTTAGGGAGGGTGGAAATTGGAATGTAGTAGAGAGATACGTTAAGAATCAAGGACGGCCTCGAGAAGAGGCGCGGCAGTATAAGCTCTTCTAATACCCCGCGCTCTTGGCGCGGGGTCGTTTATTCTATCAATACCCCCGATTTCCCCATCCGTGGGTGAGGGTGCGTGCCCAGCCGTGCGTGCGGAAGGTGCCAGGGACAAAGCCGGTTTCATCCAGATACACCAGCGCTCGTCCTCTGGAATGTTCTCGCCCGTGGCGCAGCAGGTACTTTTTGCGCTGGAGCGCGCTTGCTGGGGTGAACGCCTGGGCGTGACGCAGCGTCTTTTTACAGGTGATATTTATGGCTTGGAGCGCGTGCCAGATGCCGGTAGGACTAACCCCCATGATTTGGGCCATCTCGCGTTGCAACAAGTCGGGCTGCTCTTTGATGAGTTGGGCCAGCTTGTCACGGTCGATCTTGTGCCAGGTTTTGGGGCCGGGTTTGCCTCTTTGGTGATCGGGGGGGGGTGCAGCCATATGTACACGATGGCGCGCGAGACGGCAAAAAACCTGGCTGCCTCAACCTTGCTGGCACCCCCGGCAATGTAGGCCAGTACGAGCTGTTTCAAATCGGTGCTGTAGGCCATGACGATCTCCTGGTTGAACATGGCGTATAGTCTGTGTCTAATTTATTGGAGAGTCGACCATAAATTCACTGATTGGTCAATCTCGTGACGACAGTATCTAATCAGGTCAGGTGTTTTATTTTGAAAAACTATGCTGGCCCATGTCAGCAAGCGATAAAAATAGTAGTCAATG
Source organism: Burkholderiaceae bacterium (assembly GCA_031253955.1). Classification (GTDB taxonomy): domain Bacteria; phylum Pseudomonadota; class Gammaproteobacteria; order Burkholderiales; family Burkholderiaceae_C; genus Ottowia. The sequence goes on from JAIRVJ010000109.1 coordinate 854, forward strand.
GGTTGGGGTTCGCTTGCGGCGTGCCCCGACTTATGGCTCGCTTACACGCAGCTTGTCCAGCAGCAGTTTGAGTTTGTCTTTCATCGCGTCGTCGGGGTGCGGGCCTTCGGCGGCGCAGGAGACTTCGTAGAGCACGCCGGGTTTGGCATCGGCTGCCAGCGACGCGCCGCTGACGGCGGTGATGAGGGCGATGTTGTTTTTGCTGTAGGGCGTGCCGTCGTAGGGGTGGCCGCGGCGCAGCAGTTTGTCCCACAGGCTGCGCTGCTCGTCGTCGGCATCGTCGGGCGGCGCGGCGCGGCGGCCGATGCTGATGATGCCGTCGAAGTTGTTGGCGTCGGCTCTGGCCGCCACCTGGGACACGTCCCACGCGACCTTGCCATGATCGGGGAAATAGGACATGCCCAGAACTAACTCGCTGCTCTTGTCGATGGCCTGCAACTGCGGCGTGTAGGAAAACTCCAGCCGCCCGGAGCGATAGGAAAACTCCTTGCCGTAGTCCAGGCGCAAGGTGATGTCTTTGAGCGCCGCCGGCAGCAGTTGCGGGTTGTCCAGGTACTCCTTCCACTGCGCCAGCGTGCCCCGGTAGGACAGATGAATGAAGTTGACCAGCGTTTTCAGGTCGGCCATGTTTTCATACATTTCCACGGGCGATGCCGTGCGCAGCATGCCCACGTAACCGTCGGGAACGGGCAGCAGCAAGACCATGACTTTTTCGTTGCGGTAGGGCAGCGCCCAGATCCTGATTTGCCATGTGCGCTGGTAAGCGTCGGTCAGGGTTTGCTCTTCCAGGGGGCTGCCCAGCGAGGTGATCTTGATGCCTTCCGATCCCACGTAACGCTTCATCGGCATGCCCTTGAGCAGCAGGTTCATGAACAGCTTCGGGTCGCTGTAAAGCTGCCGGCTGGAAACGTCGTCGGGCTTGCGCAGATGGATCAGGGCCTGGCTGCCTCGGCGCGCCATGCTCACGTAGCCGTTGAGCGAGAGCGTGCTTTTGTCCGGCTGGACGCGCGCCACGCGCCAGACGCCGTTGTCGCCGCGGTACAGCAGGGCGGGAAACGGGTTGGTGTCGGAGCCGCCGTGCAGCACGCGGTTGGCGCCCCGGCCGCGCGGAAACAGCGTTTCCGCGTTCTCGGTGAGCAGCGCCTGCAACATCTGGTCGGCGTTTTCGTTGCTCAGTTTCTGGAACGTCGCGCTGAAATCGGCAAAGCTCATGGGCAAGGCAAACTGCATTTTGATCGAGCCGGTGTGCTTTTCGTCAAACACGTCCAGGCTGTAGGCCACGCGCTTGTCGGCCACGGCCAGGTTGGCCGGCGCGTTCAGCACCTGGTCAATCGGCAACGCGTAGTTGAGGTTCTCGCTGGGTGACTTCATCACCACCACGCCAATCACCTTGCCGTCCTTGTCCAGTAACGGGCCGCCGCTGTTGCCGGGCGAGGCGGCGGCGGAAAAGCGCAGCCACTTCCAGCGCCCGTCCTCGTCTTCCGGCGTTTGCGAGGTGTACAGGCCGTCGCGGATGACGATGCCCGTGCCCAGCGCGTTGCCCACCGCGTAAACCACGTCGTTCATCGCCGGTTGGGTGTTGACTTCCAGCGGGGCGATCGCGGGCGGCTCTTTCAGGGTGAATTCGACAAAGTCCTGTTGCAGCGAAAAGCGCGTGATCTGGCCGATGGCGTACACGCGCCCGCCGGCGTCGCGCAGGGCGGGTTCTCCGGTCAAGCTGCCGATGCCCAGCTCCAGCACATGGCCGGCGGTCACGTAGTGCCGGTCATCCAGCGCAAAGGCGGTGCCCACCGAGTCGTACTTGTCGTTGCGCTCCTGAAACGGCAGCAGCTCCAGCGGCAGCGGTTTTTCATAGGTGATCGACTCCGACGCCGGTTTGGGAATCACCACCTCGAACGTGGCCGCCTGCACGCGCGGCAGCACCGCCGGATCCAGCGTGGCCGCGTGCAGCGCCGGCACAGCCAGCAGCGCCAGCCAGGCCGATGAAAAAAGCGCCCCAAAAGCGCCAAGTGTTTTGTTTTTCATAGCAGTCTCTGTCGGGTTGTTTGTGACGCCGGGGAAGTTGCCCTCCGGGAATGGATGGACAACGGCGTGCCGGAAGGAGTGTAGCGGCGGCAGCGGGGAAGGGTTGGCTGCGTTCTAGGATGCTAGATTTATGATAGCTCACACCCTAGGTGTGGCATGTGTTTTTGGCATAAAACAACCTAATTAGCCACATACCTCAGATTCGTCATTCCCGCGCAGGCGGGAATCCATGGGCGGTGACCACAAGACAAACGCCGGATCGAGGAAAAGTTCTTGGATTCCCGCCTGCGCGGGAATGACGAAGAAAAGTTTTTTTGGCTCCATCTGAGGTATGTTGCCAATCATGAAAAACAATGAAAACACATACCATCTATTGATATACAGCTATGAATTTAGAAGCGCCATAAAAACGCAAGCGCACGAATGCGCGTCAGATGGAAAGACTGAGCGCTTGGGCAACCTCGATCTGGCCACGTCTGGGTTTGCTGGAGGTTGCGCGCGGGGCGGGTTTGAGCGGGGGTGGGGTGGCGCCGGCCACGCGCTGCCCGATGTAGGCCAGCGCCTCTTGCACCTGGTCGATCAGGATCAGGCACAAGTCGCCCTTGCCCAGCCGCGCCAACGCGCGGTCGATGGCGGTGAATTCGCCGTGGATTTCTTCCACATGGGTGGTGCGCGCAGCGCCTTGCAGACCTTGGCGCAGCAGCGCCAGCACTTCGCCATCGGCGCGGCCGCGCTGGCAGGCGTCCTGGTAGAGCAGCACCTCGTCGAAGGCAGCGCCCAGGATGCGGGTTTGCTCACGGATGTCTTCGTCGCGCCGGTCGCCCGCGCCGCTGATGACCGCCGAGCGCCGGCGCGCGGGCAGGTTTTCCACGCCGGCCACCAGCGCGGCGATGGCGTCGGGGTTGTGGCCGTAGTCGGCAATCACCGTGGCGCCCCGGTAGTCGAACACGTTGAAGCGCCCGGGCACACCGTGCTGGTCGCTGACGAAGGTGGCCAACCCCTTCTGAATGGCGTTCCACGGCGCACCGGTGGCCCAGGCCGCGCCGACCGAGGCCATGACGTTTTCCACCTGAAAGCCGATGCGCCCCTGCCGCGTGAGCGGGATGCGCGCCAGCGGCAGGCGTTGCTCGAACCGGCCCTCGACGCACACCAATTCGCCTTTTTCGGCGAACACCACGCGCTTGCCTTGCGCGCGGTGCGCCTGCATGACCGGGTGGTGGCCGTCCTGCGCGAAAAAGATGACCTGGCCGGGGCAGTGCGCGGCCATCGCCGCCACGGCGGGATCGGCTGCGTTGAGTACCGCCGTGCCGCCGGGCGCGACGTTGAGGACGATCACGCGCTTCAAGACCGACAAATCTTCCAGCGTGGTGATGTAGTTCAGGCCCAGATGGTCGCCCTTGCCTAGGTTGGTGACCACGGCGACGTGGCATTGATCGAACGCCAGCCCCTCGCGCAGCAGGCCGCCGCGGGCGGTTTCCAGCACAGCGGCGTCCACGTCGGGGTGCGCCAGCACGTTACGCGCGCTGCGCGGGCCGGAGCAGTCGCCCGAGTCGATCTGGCGTCCGTTCACATACACGCCGTCGGTATTGGTCATACCCACGCGCAAGCCTTGGCTTTTGAGCAGGTGCGCGGTCAGGCGCACGGTGGTGGTTTTGCCGTTGGTGCCGGTGACGGCGATGACGGGAATGCGCCCGTCCTCGCCCGGCGCGAACATGTGGCCGATCACCGCCGCGCCCACGTCGCGCCCCTTGCCGAACGAGGGCGCAAGGTGCATCCGCAGCCCCGGCGCGGCGTTGACTTCGACGATGCCGCCGCCTTGCGCTTCCAGCGGCTGCTGGACCGATTCGCACACCACGTCCACTCCGCAGATGTCCAGCCCCACGGCCTGCGCGGCCTCAATAGCGCGGGCGGCGACTTCGGGGTGCACGCTGTCGGTTACGTCGGTGGCGGCGCCGCCGGTGGAAAGATTGGCGTTGTTGCGCAGGATCACGCGCTGGCCCTTGGGCGGCACGCTGCCGGCGCTCAGGCCCTCCGCAGCCAGGCGCGCCTGGGCGATGGCATCGTCGATGCGGATTTTGGTCAACGATGTGCCGTGCCCCTCGCCCCGGCGCGGATCCTGGTTGACCTGGGCCACCAGTTCGCGCACGCTGTGCTGGCCGTCGCCGATCACCAGCGGCGGATCGCGCCGTGCGGCGGCTACCAGTTGGCTGCCCACCACCAGCAGGCGAAAGTCGCTGCCGGGCAGATATTTTTCGACCATCACCGGGCCGTATTCGACGGCAGCGGCGTAGGCCAGCTCGTAATGGGCGCGCTGGTCGATGCCCACTGTCACGCCCTTGCCCTGATTGCCGTCGCGCGGTTTGACCACCACCGGCAGGCCGATTTCCAGCGCCGCGTGCCAGCCGTCTTCCAGATCGGCCACCGGGCGGCCCAAGGGCACGGGCACGCCGGCGGCGTGCAGCAGTTTCTTGGTCAGGTCTTTGTCTTGCGCGATGGATTCGGCAATGGCGCTGGAGCGGTCCACCTCGGCGGCCTGAATGCGGCGCTGCTTGCTGCCCCAGCCCAGTTGCACTAGGCTGCCGCGGGTCAGGCGCTTGAACGGAATGCCGCGCGCCACGGCGGCATCGACAATCGCGCCGGTCGATGGCCCCAGCCGCTCGTCCTCGTCAAGCTCTTTGAGTTGCGCGATGGCACCGGGCGCGTCGAACGGCTGCCCATCCAGCGCGGCGCGGATCAGCGCCTGCGCCTGCCGCAGCGCCAGCCGGCCCACGGCTTCTTCGGTGTATTGCACCGCCACCTGAAAAGCGCCGGGCGTTCCGGTGGGCGTGGTGCGGCTGAAAGTCACCGGGCAGCCGGCCTGCTCTTGCAGCGCCAGCGCCGTCAGTGCCAGCGCGTGCGCCATCGAAATGGGAACGCTCGGCGTATTGGCGTGCAGAGCGCCGATGGCCGGAAAAAGCGCGCGCAGGCGCTGCTCGAAAACGGGGTCGCGTCCCAGATCGCGCTCATCGGGCGCGCAGGCCGCCACCGCTTCGATTACCGTGCGGCGGTTCCACAAATTGGGGCCGCGCAGCGCACGGACTCGTGTTATTTCCATCAGGGTCTTTCTGCGTGGGATGAGCATACAACGCGGCGGGGAGGATTTCGGTGCACAAAGTAAAGTAAAGCTGAACATTTGGCATCGTGCAGAACAGTCGAGCCTAATAAAATCCAACGGCTGACCGCCGCCGCGCATCGGACGTGGCGCGCACGCATTCTTTACATGGCTTCCGTTCCCGCCGCCGCCGATGCCCTGCCTTGGGTTACCTGGGGCAAAGCCGTCGCCTCCCAAGTCATCGTCTGGCACCACCTGCTGCTTTATGGCCCGCTGGCCACGACGCTGGATGCGGACTGGCCCGCGGCCACGGCGTTCGTGTACGACTACGGACGCATGGCGGTGCAGGTGTTTCTGGTCATGGGCGGCTTTCTGGCCGCGCGCAGCCTGTGGCCCGCTCCCGATGCGCCGCGCATCGTCTGGCGCGACTGGCCCGCCCGCGTATGGGCGCGCTATCTGCGCCTGCTGCCCATGCTGCTGCTGGCGCTGGCCGCCGCCATCGCCGCGGCGGCGCTGGCGCGCGCGTGGATGAATGACGCCGACACGCCCGCTGCGCCTACTTTGGCGCAACTGCTGGCCCACGTGCTGCTGCTGCAAGACATCGCCGGTCAACCGGCCCTGAGCGCGGGCATCTGGTACGTGGCCATCGACCTGCAACTGTTTGCCTTGCTGGCGGCGCTGGCGGCGCTGGCGCGGGCCGCATTGCCCCAAGCGCGCGCGGCCGCGTGCGCGCTGCCGCTGCTGGCGGGCGTGGCGCTTTCGCTGACGTGGTTCAACCGGCAGCCGGAGGCCGACGTGTGGGGGCACTACTTCCTCGGCGCCTACGGCTTGGGCGTGCTGGCCGCTTGGGGGCGGCACGGCGCGCGGCGCGGCGGCGCCACGCTGCTGCTGGCGCTGCTCACGGCGCTGGCGCTTTTGATCGACTGGCGCGAGCGCATCGCGCTGGCGGGTGTTACGGCGCTGGCACTGCTGTGGCAGCCGCGGGCCGCCGCGCTCACGCGCGCGCGCCTGGCTGCCTTCGCCTCCTGGCTGGCTGCCATTTCGTATGGCGTGTATCTGCTGCACTACCCGCTTAGCCTGACCGTCAGCGCCCTGACGCTGCGCCTGACCCCCGCCACTCACGGCTGGCGGGTAGCGGGGCTGGCGGCCACCTGGCTGCTCACGCTGCTGTGCGGCTGGCTGGCCTCGCGCTGGCTGGAGGCACCCCCCCAACGCGGCAGGCGGCGCCGGTTTGAGCATCAGGCCGCGTGCATAGGCTGGGCGGCCAACCGCACGCCCAGCATAGCGCACACGCGGTCCAGATAAAATTATTGTTTTAATAGCTTACTGCCAATGCATGATATGTATTTACTATATGAAAATATCAAAAATGCATATTTTACGTTGACAATATGCTATGAATTTCAGACTAATAATGTAGGAAAACCCCCGGCTCTGCCAGGGAGGCAGTTGAGGTTTGACCTATAGGGAGGTGTCCATTCCTGAGGCTTCCGACGTACATCGCACATCTCCTTTGAAGTGCCTATGCTATAGGGAGGTGTCCATTCCTGAGGCTTCCGACGTGAGCGGCCAAGCGCGCCGTCGCTCGCAGAAGATCAACAGTCCCCCCGCGCCTTGCTGCGCAGACGCTGGGGGATAAACAGGTTCCCCCTGTTCCCGTAGAAAAAACGATAATTCGATCCGCTCATGCCGACGTAGGCAGGAACGGTTTTACCTGTCAGAAAAAGAAGGCGAAGCTGCGCCCTAAAATGCGCACGCTTGAAGGAAAAGCTACACGACCGCGTGGTGATCGCGGGGGTGGAGTCTTGCCCCCAACGCCTTAAAAGCGTGGACAACCTCTTTTGGGGTTGCCCACCCTGCGGCGTTCCCCCACTCTGATTGCAATAAGCTATCAAAATAATAGCCAAAAACCAATAGATACGAGCCTTTACAGAAATTCCGATTTATTTGCATGGTTATTTGTGTTCCCCCTTGACAAGACATCTACTTGCGGGAGAGGGAAAACCCATATCAAACAGGATTCCTCCATGAAAATCTGCATCCTCCCCGGCGACGGCATCGGCCCTGAAATCATGCAGCAGGCCGTGCGCGTGCTGCAAGCCCTGAACCTCGGTTTCGAGATGGAAACCGCCCTGCTGGGCGGCGGCGCGGTCGATGCCACGGGCGAGCCGTATCCGCAAGCCACCCAGAAGCTCGCCGTGCAGGCCGATGCCGTGCTGCTCGGCGCGGTGGGCGGCCCCAACTGGGATGCGCTGCCGCGCGAGCAGCGCCCCGAGCGCGGGCTGCTGGGCATCCGCAAGCACCTCAACCTGTTTGCCAACCTGCGCCCCGCCGTGCTGTACCCGGAACTGGCGGGCGCTTCCACCCTCAAGCCCGAAGTCGTCTCCGGGCTGGACATCCTGATCGTGCGCGAACTGACTGGCGACATTTATTTCGGCCAGCCGCGCGGCATCGAGCAGCGGGGTGGTGAGCGGTTCGGCTTCAACACCATGTGTTATTCCGAATCCGAAATCCGCCGCATCGGGCGCGTGGCGTTCGAGGCGGCCCGCAAGCGCAGCAAAAAACTGTGCTCAGTGGACAAAATGAACGTGTTGGAAACCACCCAGCTCTGGCGCGACGTGATGAACGAACTGGCGCCGCAATACCCAGACGTGGCCCTGTCGCACATGCTGGTGGACAACGCCGCCATGCAACTGGTGCGCGCGCCCCGCCAGTTCGACGTGATGGTCACCGGCAATATGTTCGGCGACATTCTTTCGGACGAAGCCTCCATGCTCACCGGCTCCATCGGGATGCTACCCTCGGCCTCGCTGGACGAAAACGGCAAGGGCCTATACGAACCCTGCCACGGCAGCGCGCCCGACATTGCCGGCCAGAACCTCGCCAACCCGCTGGCCACCATCCTGAGCGCGGCCATGATGCTGCGCCACACCTTCAACCGGCCCGATGCCGC
>JAIRVJ010000025.1 GCA_031253955.1 Burkholderiaceae bacterium
AACAGCTTCAATGGCCTGCCTGACCGCCTTGACCTTGTGGCATGCCAGGTTGTCGGCAATCACGATATCGCCAGCTTGCAACGTCGGACACAGAAACTGGCTCACATAGGCCACAAACAGCGCTACGTCCATCGGGCCATTGACCAGCGTTTGCAGCGCCACCAGCGCCGCCGCGTTGCGCCCGGCTAGCGCGACGAGCTGAAAGTCGTGTTCAATCGTCAGCAACGCGCGCGCCACATCATCAAGCCCGCCCATGCCCGCGCCGCCGCCCATCAGCAAAATCATGCGCCGCGCCGGGTCGAGGCCAAAACCTTGCGCCTCCTCACGCGCGGAATACCGGGCCGCGAACGCGGGCATGACCGGGATGCCGGTGCTGTGAATTCGCGCCGGCGGCGCGATGCACTGGCGCATACGCTCGGCAATCTCGTCGTTGCCGGCGAAATAGCCCGTCATGTGCGGCATGACCCACATGTGATGCAGATCGAAATCCGTCACCTGCACCCACACCGGAACCTCCCAGCGCCCGCGGCGAATTTCGTGCATCAGCAATTCGGCGGGCAGGAAATGCGTGCAGACCACCGCATCCGGCCCAAACGCCCGCACCGCGCGCAGCAGCGCCTTGGTATTGAGCCGCTCGGTGGCGCGGCGCAACCTCTGCATGGGCGAGCGCGGGTCGGCTTCGTCCGTTTTTTCGTACAGCAAGCGCCACGTTCCGGGGCTGGCATGGACCAGCTTGACGTACCAGTCGCTATAGATTTTGCGAAAAACCGCCGTCACGTACTGCATGACATCCAGATGCAGCGTGGCCACGCCGGGAAACTGTTCCTGCGCGCAGCGGTGCAGCGCCTCGGCGGCGCGCATGTGGCCTGCGCCGGCGGAGACACTGAGCAAGAGTATTTTTCGCGCGGGCACCCTATTGGCCCAGCTCGCGCCGCATGGCGCCGATCACCGCGGCGTAATCGGGCTGGCCGAAGATGGCGCTGCCGGCCACGAAGGTGTCGGCCCCGGCGTCGGCCACGCGGCGGATGTTGTCATGCTTGATGCCGCCGTCCACTTCCAGCCGGATGTCGCGCCCACAGGCGTCGATGCGGCGGCGCGCCTGCTCAATCTTGCGCAGCGCGCCGTCGATGAAGCTCTGGCCGCCGAAGCCGGGGTTGACGCTCATGATGAGGATCAGGTCGATGTCGTCGATCAGCCAGTCCAGCACATTCAGCGGCGTGGCCGGGTTGAACGCCAGCCCCGCCTTCGCCCCGGCGGCGCGGATGGCCTGCACGCTGCGGTGCGCGTGCGGCGCGGCGTCCGGGTGAAAGCTGATGAGGTCGGCCCCGGCCTGCGCGAAAGCCTGCGCCAGCGCGTCCACCGGCTGCACCATCAGATGCACATCGATCGGCACGGCTTGGCCGCCCGCTGTGCGCGCGTGAGGTTTGAGCGCCTGGCACACCATTGGGCCGAAGGTGAGGTTGGGCACGTAATGGCTGTCCATCACGTCGAAGTGAATCCAGTCGGCTCCCGCGGCGATGACACCGCGCACTTCTTCGCCCAGGCGGGCGAAGTCGGCGGAAAGGATGGAAGGGGCGATGCAGCAGGTGCGGGCGGGCGTGTTCATGGCCCCATTGTGGCAGCGGCGCTCAACGCCTTCCGCGATAGTAGCCGTGACCGCCGCCGATCACTCCGCCGATCGACAGGCTCACGCCCACCGGCGGCGCGACCACCACCGGGGCGGGGTAGTACGGGTAAGCAGGGTACGCGGGATAAACCGCCGCCGGGGCGACAGCGGGCGGATAAGGCTGCGCCGGGTAATCAGGCTGCGGATAGGACGGCGGGGGAGCATACGCCTGCGGATCGTCCGGCGGCACCTGTTGCGCATAGCCGGGCTGGGGCGGGGCCGCGCCATAACCGGGCGCGGGCACCTGGATTGTCTGGCCCGGCGGCGGCGCGGCGGTACGCATCTGGTAGCGCTGGCCGTCCAGCTCGTACACCACGTCGTAGCCGATCATGCGGTTCTGGTACTGCACGGCGCAATTGCTGCCTGCGCGTTGCTGCGACTCGGCTGCGTTGCCCACGAACGCGCCGCCTATTGCGCCGATTACCGCGCCCGCCGTATGACCGTTGCCGCGCCCGAACTGGCTGCCGATCAGCCCACCCGTGACCGCGCCCACCGCCGCCCCCACGCCGGAATTCTGGCCGCCCGGCCCGCAGACCTGCACGGGCACTTGCTGCATGACAGGCGTGACCGCAACCACGTTGGCCACCAACATCGGCGTTTGCGCCAGCGCGGGCGCGGCGGTCAACGCGGTCAGTGCGGCGACCGCCAGCAGGCGAGGCGAACCGGGGAAAGCGTGCGGGAAAGTCAGGTGTTTCATCGAAGTTTCCTTCCGTGCGGGACAAGTCCCCATTCGGTACTGTATAACGCCGCCGCGTTCCTGGCAACGTACCAGCTTTACAAAGCTTTTCGGGGGGAACCATGATTTTCCAGAATGGCGCTTGACAAACCTGCCACTCGGTGGCACGATTACTCCCGCCATGCGAGCCTTCAAGACCCATTACTTTCAGCGTTGGGCGCGCAGCGCGAGGCTGACCGATGCCGCCTTGCGCAAAGCCGTCGAGGAGATGGCCGCCGGGCTGATTGACGCCGACCTAGGCGGCGGCATCATCAAAAAGCGCGTGGCCCTGCCCGGGCGTGGCAAAAGCGGCGGTGCGCGCACCATCGTCGCCACCAACCGGTCCGGGCACTGGTTTTTTCTGTTCGGGTACGAGAAGAACGTGCTGGACAACATCGGCGACAAGGCGTTGCGTGCGCTGCAAGACGCAGGCGCTGATTTGCTGGCTCTCGATGACAACGACCTTGCCCAGGCCATGAATGCGGGCGAACTGCTGGAGATAGCGTAATGAACACACTGGATCGCCACATCCTCGCGGCCATGCACGAGACGGCCAGCGGCTTGCACCGCGCCGGCCTGATCGACAAGCGCCGCATGAAGCACTTTGACGCCCTGTGCCTGCCGCCTTCTCCCGGCTACGACGCCGGGAAGGTCAAGGCGTTGCGCGAGCGCCTGCAATTGAGCCAGACCGTGCTGGCCGACGTGCTGGGCGCGAGCGCCTCCACCGTGCGCAAGTGGGAAGCGGGCGACAAACGCCCCAGCGGCCCTTCGCGGCGGCTGCTAGACATTCTCGACCGCAAGGGGCTGGAGGCCGTTCTTTGAGAGCCTTTTCGCCTGATTAGATGCTGTCGTCATGAGATTGACAAATCAGTGAATTCAAGGACATCGATGCGCAGGCGGTGATCGCCGACAGGGGCTATGACGCGCAGCAGCGGGTAGTCGACCCATTGGAGCAGGCGGGCAGGGGGCACAAGGTGCATGGTCTGCAAAACGCTCAACAAAGACCGCGCACCAGTCTGATCGGTGGCTATCGTGAGCACAAGCTCATGGCCCCCATGCTCTTTGAAGGCACCTGCAACACGGAAGTGTTCAACCAGTGGCTGGAGCACATGCTGCTGCCGCAATGGGCCAGCGGCAGCACCATGGTGCTGGACAACGCCAGCTTTCA
>JAIRVJ010000009.1 GCA_031253955.1 Burkholderiaceae bacterium
ACATCCAAAATCCCACGACGCAAAAGTTCGAGCACATCGGCCATCAACCCTACGACGGGCTGGTCACGCCCGACGGGCGCTACTACATCGCCGGACTGTTCGGCGAGGACGGCATGGCCTTGATCGACCTGTGGGCCAAGCCGCTGGCGGCGCGGCGCATCCTTGGCGATTACGGCAAGGGCGAGCAGAAACTGCCGGTCTATAAGATGCCGCACCTGCGCGGCTGGGCCGTAGCCGGACGCCACGCCTGGCTGCCCGCAGTCGGGCGGCATGAAGTGCTGGTTGCCGACACCGAGACCTGGGCCTTGGCCGGGCGCGTTCCGGTCGCGGGCCAGCCGGTGTTCGTGATCGCGCGGCCCGACGCGCCACAAGTCTGGGTCAGCTTTGCCGTGCCGGACTACGGCCACGTGCAGGTCATCGACACCCAAAGCCAGCGCGTCATCAAGACGCTGGAACCGGGCCACGCCGTGCTGCACATGGAATTCACGCCACGCGGCGAGGCAGTATGGGTCAGTTGCCGCGACGACGACCGCGTGCGTGTCATCGACACCCGCACTTTCGTGACGCTGGCCAGCATCGACGTGCCTTCGCCCAGCGGCGTGTTCTTTACCGCCCGTGCCGCGCGCATCGGCTTTTGACGCAAACGGTTATGGACGCCCGGCAGCGTCTGCTCAATCCCAGGCAACGCCTTCTTAACGAATGGCAGCATGGCTTTCCACTGTGCCCGCAGCCCTACGCGCAACTGGCGCGGGCCACCGGCCTGACCGAGGCCGAGGTCATGCGGACGTTGGGCCATGCGCTGGCCGATGGGCGCGTCAGCCGCATCGGTGGCGTATTCGCGCCCGGCGCGGGCGGCGCGGCGGTGCTGGCGGCCATGGCGGTGCCGCAGCAGCGCATCGAAGCAGTGGCGGCGCGGGTTTCGGCGCACCCCGGCGTCAACCACAACTACCTGCGCGAGCACCGGCTGAACCTGTGGTTCGTGCTGACCGGCGCCGATCAGGGCGCGGTCGAATCCGGCGTGGCCGCGCTGGAGGCCGCTTGCGGCCAGCCCGCGCTGTGCCTGCCTTTGGTGTGCGCTTACCACGTCGATTTGGGGTTTGACTTGCGCGGCGGCGTGGGCGCGGCGCCGCAACCGGTCCCTGCCCGCGCTGCGGCCATAGCCCCGATTCCCGCCGGCCAAGCGCCTTTGGCCCGGCTTGCAGAAGCGGGCCTGGCCATCATCGAACGGCCTTATGCGGCTTGGGCCGATGCACTCGGCTGGCGCGAGGAACAGGTCTTGCAATGCCTGCAAGACTGGCTCGATGCGGGCCAGCTCAAACGCTTCGGCGTGGTGGTGCGCCACCACGAACTGGGCTTTGCCGCCAACGCGATGGTGGTGTTCGACGTGCCCGACGCCGCGGTCGATGCGCGCGGGCAGGCGCTGGCCCGGCTGCCGGGCGTGACCCTGGCCTACCGCCGCGCCCGCGCCGCCGGCTGGCCTTACAACCTGTATGCGATGGTGCACGGGGCGCGACGCGCCGCGGCGCAGGCCGTGATCGAACGTGCGACGAGCGAGGCCGGTCTTGCGCCCTATCCGCGCGAAGTGCTGTTTTCCACGCGCCGCTTCAAACAGACCGGAGCGCGGCGCTTCCGGGGCTGGGATGATGCTGCGGATGTGGCATCCGCCGGGTCCATCGGGCCACAGCAGGAGACGAGCGATGCCCTCGCCCGATGACTTGCGCCTGATCGACCGGCTGCACGGCGGCTTTCCGCTGGCCGACCGGCCCTTTGCCGAGGTCGCCGCCGAACTCGGCTGTGATGAAGATGCGTTGATCCAGCGTTTGCAGCGCCTGCTCGCCCAAGGCGACTTGACGCGCTTTGGGCCGCTGTTCCAGATCGAGCGCGCCGGTGGCCGCTTCGTGCTGGCGGCAATGGCGGTGCCGCAAGCGCGGTTCGACGCCGTGGCCGCCCGCCTGAACGCCATGCCGGAGGTGGCGCACAACTACCGCCGCGAATCGGCCTGGCCCGACCGCCCCGGCGCGACGCCGCTGAACATGTGGTTCGTGATCGCGGTCGGGCAGCCCGCGCAGGCCGAGGCGGTGGTCGAACGCATCCAGGCCGAAACCGGCTTGCCGGTGTTGACCTTCCCCAAAGAGCGCGAGTTCTTCGTCGAACTGCGCCTGCCGCTGCTGCCGCACGATGTTCCAGATTTCCCGGATGCCGCCCATGAATCCCGATGACCTGGACCGCCGCATCATCCAGGCGACGCAAGCCGGTTTGCCGCTGGTGCCGCGTCCCTACGAGGCGGTCGGCGCGGCGCTGGGCGCCAGCGGCGAGCAAGTGCGCCAGCGCCTGCAAGCCATGCTGACGCGGGGGCTGATCCGGCGCATTGGCGCGGTGCCCAACCACTACCGCCTGGGCTTTACCGCCAACGGCATGAGCGTGTGGGACGTGGCCGACGACCGCGTGGACGAACTGGGCGAACGCATCGGCGCGCTGCCCGGCGTAAGCCACTGTTACCGCCGCCAGCGCCACCTGCCGCTGTGGCGCTACAACCTGTTTGCCATGCTGCATGGTCGCAGCCGCGCCGAGGTCGAGCAGCAGGCCGGGCGCATCGCCGACATGCTGGGTGAGGCCTGCCGCGCCCGCGATATCCTCTATTCCACCGCCATCCTGAAAAAAACCGGATTGCGGCTGCCTGAGAACTGACATGTTCCGCCTTTCCCGTTTCATGGAATCCTTGCGCGACAACCCGCCGGTCGCGCCCGCGCGCAAGCCACCCGGCCCGGTCGTGATCTGGAACCTGATCCGCCGCTGCAACCTCAACTGCCTGCATTGCTATTCGACTTCCGCCGATGTCGATTTCAAGGGTGAACTGAGCACGGATGAGGCGCTGGCCACGCTTGAACAACTGCGCGCCGCGCATGTGCCCGCGCTGATCCTCTCCGGCGGCGAACCGCTGCTGCGGCCCGATTTGTATCAGATCGCCGCCCGCGCCAAGGCGCTGGATTTTCATCTCTCGCTGTCGTCCAACGGCACGCTGCTGACCGAGGATGATGCGCGGCGGCTGGCGCAAACCGGGTTCGACTACGTTGGCATCAGCCTCGACGGCCTGCAAACCACGCACGACCGCTTTCGCCGCCATGCCGATGCCTTTGCCGACGCGCTCGCCGGCATCCGCCGCGCCCGCGCCGCCGGTTTGCGGGTGGGCGTGCGCATGACGCTGGCCGAGGCCAACGCCAGCGAGCTGCCCGCCGTGGTCGCGCTGACCGAGGCCGAGGGCATCGACAAGTTCTACCTCTCGCACTTCAACTACGCCGGGCGGGCGCGCAGCCACCGGCGCGAAACCGCGCAACACCGCGCCACCCGCGCCGCGCTGGATGGCCTGTTCGATCACGT
>JAIRVJ010000024.1 GCA_031253955.1 Burkholderiaceae bacterium
GCACCAGCCACACGTACAGTGTTGAGCGCGCCAGAGAAAACAGCCTGACTGCCTCAATCTTGCTGCCTCCGGCAGCCACAAAGGCCAGCACCCGCCGTTTCAAGTCCTGACTGTAGGCCCATGACATTCTCTTGAATGGATACAGTCTTTAGTATATGTCTGATTTATTCAAGAGTCAACTACAAACCGGCTGGTTGGCTACACCCTCTTTCCAGTTGGTTGAGGCTCCTTGAGACTCCCTATGCAGTTGGTAAACAGGCAAAGAAAAATGACTTATGCTTGCGTAAGTCATTGATCTGTAGGGAAAAAGCTGGTGGGTACTGACGAGTTCGAACCGCCGGCCTACGCCTTGTAAGGGAACCGCGGATCGTTATAAATGAATGAGTTACAAAGGCAAGCAACTCAAATCCCGACCGTGCAACCCACCAGATCGTGCGAGGGGTTGGGTTTTAACTGATGCTACGGGTTCATCCTCTCCCTCAATTCATGCACCATCCGCTGCTGCTTTGTATTCTGCGCCGCGATCTGGGCGCGGGCGTCTTTTTCGCCGCTGGCCTCTCAATCCGATTCGGCAAGTGCCGTTTGGCCGGCCCATCTTCTCACCTCATTGACTTTTGATCGAACAGCATCCCGGTCATTGACCGGCAGATTGACGGATGAGTGGGCATCGGTGTCGTCGGGATTTTTTCTGCCTGTCTTGGGAAAAAATAATAAATTTGGAATCACCCCTGCAAGAGAACGCCAGACGCTCAAGGCACAACCTCAACGGCACAGCGCAGCAGGCTGGCGCGGATGAGGGCGGGGGTTAGTTGCAGATGCCAGGCGCAGGCGGCGGCGGGCAGGGCTTGGCTGGGTGGCAAAGTGGTGGTTGCCAGCGGCGTTTCGTTCTTGCCCTGCGCCAGCACGATCTGGCCGCCGCGCAGCAGCACGGCGCGGCCTTTGCCGCTTTTGCCGCCGGCAAGGTGCGCGGCAATGGCTTGCAGCGTGTCCTCGCCGGCGCGGTCGAGGTCGGCGTAAAAGATGACTTCGCCGTCGCAATAAGCGGCCAGGTCGCGCACGGCGGGATCAGCGGCATTGAGCACCGCCGCGCCGGTTTTTAGCACCACGTCCACCTGGGTGCGGACGATGGCGGGCATCTGCTCGGCCTCGGTGATGTAGTGATCGGCCAGCCCTTCGGGGTCGGGCATGGCGGTGACGATGCCCACCTGGCAGCGGTCGTAGGGCAGGCCGTGTTCGAGGATTTGGCGCGGCGAGGTTTGCAGTACCGCCGCCTGCACGGCGCGGTTAAGCAGCACGCGCTCGCCCGCTTCGCTGGTGGCGGCGTTTTCGCGCGTCAGCCAACGCTCGCCCAGTTGCAGCCCGCACGGGCCAGCGACGGCGGCGGTCAGGCCGGACAGGCCCAGCATGTCGCCGACCAGCCGCGCCAGCAGCGTCTGGCCGGGCAGCGCGAGCACGCCCACCAGCGGGATGCGGCCCTGCGCGCCGTCCGGGAACAGGTGGTTCACGATGGCCTCGCCCACCGGCTGCGTGCGCCCCACGGCGGGCTTGAGGTGCATGAGCAGGCTGGGGCCGGCGTTGACTTCCACCACCGCGCCGCCCTGGGGGGCCAGCGGCTGGCCGATGTCGCCGGCCACCACGTCGATGCCGGCGATGTCCAGCCCGACCACGCGGGCGGCCAGCGCCGCGATTTCGGCCACGCCGGGGTGCACCTGGCCGGTGACATCGACGGCCATGTTGCCGGTGCGCTCGACCACGGCGGTCTGGCCGACCGGCAGCACGGAATCGGCGGTGAGGCCCTGGCGCGCCAGTTCGAGTTGGGTGACGGGGTTGGCGCGCACCAGAATGACATCGAGCGGAAGGTGCTCCTGCGCGCCGCGCCGGGGGTCGGCGTTGACGTGGGCGGCAACCAGCTGCTCGATGGTGGAGCGCCCGTCGCCGCTGACGCGCGTGATCTGGCCGCGCGTGGCAGCGGCGAGCTTGCCGCCGACCACCAGCAGCCGGTGCTCGTCGCCGGGGATGAAGCGTTCGACGATGACTTCGGAGCCTTCCTTGTCGGCGGTGGCCCAGGCGTCTTGCACTTCTTGCCGGGTCGTGAGGTTGAGCGAGACGCCGCGCCCGTGGTTGGCATCAACGGGCTTGACGGCCACGGGCAGGCCGATGTCTTGCGCCGCTTCCCATGCCTGATCGGGCGAAGCCGCCGTGCGGCCTTCGGGCACGGGCACGCCGGCGGCGGCCAGCAGTTGTTTGGTCAGGTCCTTGTCGCGCGAAATGCCTTCGGCGATGGCGCTGGTGCGGTCGGTTTCCGCCGTCCAGATGCGGCGCTGCGCTGCCCCGTGGCCAAGCTGCACCAGATTGCCTTCGCTCAGGCGGATGGCGGGAATGCCGCGCTGGCCGGCGGCTTCCACGATGCAGGCCGTGGATGGCCCCAGGCAGCGGCGTTCAGCCATATCGGCAAGCCGCGCGTGAACGGCAGCCACATCAAAAGGCGTGCCGTGGATGGCGGCCATGAGCAGATCGCGCCCGGCTTGCAGCGCCGCCTTGCCCACGGCCGCGTCGCGGGTGCGGATCACCACCTTGTAGACGCCGCGCTCGCCCGTCATGCGCGCCTTGCCGAAGCCCGTTTTCATGCCCGCTTGCGTTTGCAGCTCCAGCGCGACGTGCTCCAGAATGTGGCCGGCCCAGGTGCCGTCGCGCAGGCGCATCAGAAAGCCGCCGCGCCGCCCCGGGCTGCAACGGTGCTCGATCAGCCCCGGCAGCCACGCCGTCAGGCGCTCGTACAGGCCGGGCAGGGTGTTGGAGGGGTAGTCTTCGAGTTCGCCGATATCGACGACGGCCTCGACCGCCGGGCGGTAAGTCCAGATGCCCGGGCCGCCCAGATACGCCATGCGGCGGATGGCGATGTCGGCAAAAATACGCTCTGGCCGCGCCGCTGCCGGGAGCAGTTCGGCCATGGCCAAGGGTGTGTCTGGATACAATCCGCCACCGTTGGTCAAGCCGTGTTCGTGCTGGTCGATTTGCTTCATGCGCGGTGCGCTCGCTTTCCGTGCTGTCGTCTTTGATGGGCCGCCATCCGTTTATAAGGATGACGCGCCAAAACCACTCTCAGTGTCCCACGTATCCGCATCCCCCGCTGCCACTTTTGCCGACCGGATTTTGCCGGCGCAGGCCTGCGCGGGAGCGCCGCTGCGACCTTCTGAAAACGTACTGGCCGCGCTGCCGGTTGACCTCGATGCGTCCTTGCATTTCGCGGCGGGCGTGGTGGTTGTCACAAATCAACGAATCATCGCCAAGCCCACCGGGGCGGATGAATGGCAAAGCTGGGCGCTCGCTCTCGATTTGCATCTCGCGCAGACCGACCACGGCGGCGTGGGGACGCTGAGTTTACGCGACGCATCGCGCCAGCTTGCCAGTTGGCGCTACACCCTGGGCCGGCATGGGCAGGCGGCGCGGCTGGCGGAAGGTTTGGCGCGCGCCCTGGCCGGCTTGGGCGGCGCGGCAAGCTGCGGCCAGAACGAAAGCGACGCGCCTGCCGGCGAGGCTGTCCAAGCCGAAAAACCCGCCTCCACTTGGGCGCTGCTGCGCCTGTGGCGCTTTGCGCGGCCCTACCGCTGGCCGCTGCTGGCCGGCTTCGTGCTGATGCTGCTGGGCACCGCCGCCACGCTGGTGCCGCCATACCTGACCATGCCGCTGATGGACCGGGTGCTGATTCCGTTCCAGAACGGCCAACCCATCGACGTGACCCTGGTCGGCTGGCTGCTGGCGGGGCTGCTGGCCTCGGCGTTGCTGGCCTGGGCGCTGGGCTGGGCCAAGACGTGGATTTTGGCGCTGGTATCAGAGCGCATCGGCGCCGATCTGCGCACCACCACCTACGAACATCTGCTCAAGCTCTCGCTGGAATACTTTGGCGGGCGGCGCACGGGCGACCTGATGGCGCGCATCGGCACCGAGACCGACCGCATCAACGTCTTTCTGTCGCTGCACCTGCTGGACTTTGCCACCGACGTGCTGATGATCGTCATGACGGCGGCCATTCTGTTTTCCATCGACCCCACGCTGGCGCTGGTCACGCTGGCGCCCCTGCCCTTCATCGGCTGGCTCATTCACGTGGTGCGCGACCGGCTGCGCACGGGTTTCGACAAAATCGCCCGCGTCTGGTCGGAAGTGACCAACGTGCTGGCCGACACCATTCCCGGCATCCGCGTGGTCAAGGCGTTCGCGCAGGAAGAGCGCGAGGCCGGGCGCTTTCGGCAGGCCAATCTCCACAACCTGCAAGTGGCCAACCGGCTCAACCGGCTGTGGTCGCTGTTTTCGCCCACCGTCACGCTGCTGACCGAAATCGGCCTGCTGGTGGTGTGGGCTGCGGGCATCGGGCTGGTCAGCCGCAACCACATCACCGTGGGTGTGCTGACGGCGTTTCTGGCCTATATCGGGCGTTTTTACGCGCGGCTGGACTCGATGAGCCGCATCGTTTCCGTCACGCAAAAGGCGGCCTCAGCCACCAAGCGCATTTTTGAAATTCTGGATCACGCCTCCAGCGTGCCGGAGCCGAAGAACCCCGTGCCGCTCGCCAGCGTGCAGGGCCGCATCACCATCGCGGGCGCGGATTTCCGCTACGGCAACCGGGGCGTCATCCGCGGCCTCGATCTGGACATCCGGCCCGGCGAATTCGTCGGGCTGGTGGGCCACAGCGGTTCCGGCAAAAGCACGCTGGTCAACCTGGTGTGCCGCTTTTATGACGTGACGGCGGGCAGCATCAGGCTGGACGGCGTGGACATCCGCGAACTGGCGCTGTTTGACTACCGCCGCCACATCGGGCTGGTGCTGCAAGAGCCGTTCCTGTTTTTCGGCAGCATTGCCGAAAACATCGCCTACGGCAAACCGCACGCCACGCGCGAGGAAATCGTCGCCGCCGCACGCGCCGCGCACGCGCACGAATTCATCTTGCGCCTGCCGCAAGGTTACGACTCGCTGGTGGGCGAGCGCGGGCAGGGGCTGTCGGGCGGCGAGCGCCAGCGCATCAGCATCGCCCGCGCGCTGCTGATCGACCCGCGCATCCTGATTCTTGACGAAGCCACGTCATCCGTCGATACCGAAACCGAGCGCGAAATCCAGAAGGCGCTCGACAACCTGGTGCGCGGCCGCACCACCATCGCCATCGCGCACCGCCTGTCCACGCTGCGCAAGGCCGACCGGCTGGTGGTGCTCGACAAGGGTGTTAAAGTGGAAGAAGGCACGCACCCGCAGCTCATCGCCCGGCGCGGCGTCTATTGGCGCCTCTACGACGCGCAAGCGCGGCAGGAAAAAGCCGAGCGCGACCGCCTGCTGGCCGCCGAGCAGGAATTTCAGGACGCGCAGGAAGAATTGGAGGCGCGGGAAGAGTTGAAAGGGCGGGAAAAGTTGGAGGCGCAGGAAGCGTTGGAAGCGCCGGCGGACTTTCTTTCCCCTCCTCCGCTTAGGGGAAAGGCAGGAGAGAACCACTCTCTTGCCCCTCTCCCACTTAGGGGAAAGGCAGGGGAGAGCCACTCTCTTTCCCCTCTCCCGCTTGCGGGAGAGGGGCAGGGGAGAGGGCCGGCCTCAGGCCGGGAGCGCGCCCCATGAATACACCAGCCTTCAACCTCCAGCGCGACTCCTTCGGCCAACTCGTGCTCACCGACGCCGCCGGCGCGCGGCACACGGGCGTCGTCGCCGTGCGCGCCTTTCCCATCGCCGCGCCCGACGAAGGCATCTGCCTGCTCGACGCCGACGGCCACGAACGCGCCTGGATCGCGCGCCTGCAAGATCTGCCCGAACCCACCCGCGCCCTGGTGGCCGAGGCGCTCGCGCAGCGCGAATTCATGCCCGTCATCAAGCGCCTGCTCGATGTCAGCAGCCTCGTCACGCCCAGCGTCTGGCAAGTGCAAACCGACCGTGGCCCCACCGCTTTCGTGCTCAAGGGCGAAGAAGACATCCGCCAACTCGCCCCCGGCGTGCTGCTGGTCAGCGACGAACACGGCGTCCCCTACCTGATCCGCGACCCGCAACACCTGGACCGTCACAGCCGCAAGCTGCTGGACTGGTTCTTGTAAGATGAATGGATGGTGTTCTATCGAATTGATAGCTTCATACATATAACATATATAAAATATGTGTTTGAGACATATTTTATTTATAAAATACATACAAGCCACCAGTAAGAAGCTATTAAATTTGTATTGCGCTGGAACGATGTGAAGGCGAGCGGCGCTCAGCTTGCCTGCAAGCGCGCCAGTTTTGCACGCGCGTGCGCAGCGTCGAGGTATTCGGCGATGCGCTCGGCCAGCTGGTCGCCGTTCATGCCCTTGGCGCCGGTATACAGCGTCAGGCGCGTGGCGTATTCGCCGGTGTTGCTGTTGCGGTTGCTGGCGCCAAGCAGGGGGTGCAGGCCCAGCTCCGGCGGCGTGAAGCCGTCGGCATGTTCGTACACGACCGAGGTGTGGGTGGGGAAGCCGAGCCGGCCGTGCTCGGTGACGCTGTAGTCGTCAATGCCGGGCCACGGCAGCAGCGCGTTTTGCACGCGCACGCCTTCTTCGGTCAGCGTGAAACACGGCTTGCGCGGGCCGAACATGGCCCACGCGCTGCTGGCGGCAAGCGCCAAGCCGGCGAGGCCCGGAACGATGCTGCTCAAGCTTGGCGAAGCCAGCGCAGCCCACGCCATCACGATACCCAAAAAGCCGAGCAGCAGCGGCAGCCTGATCGCGCGCGGCCTGACTTCAAGGCTGCCGCGCCCGCCGGCTGCGGTTTGCTGGAACTGGGCGATAAGCGCGTCGCGCTCATCCTGCGAAAGAGCGGCGAATTCCTGCTCCGGCGAAAAAGCGGTGCCGTCCATGAGAAATCTCCTTTGCAGAAGAATGCAGAAAGTGGGATTCTGGCGGCAAAACGGCAGGCAATCGGCGTCAGGCGCGGCTTTGAGGCCGGGTTTTACCAGCAAACCGCGCGTCGCGTGTGCGTGCGGCGGGTTCCGGTGCGATCACCGTGCCGAGCGCGGCCAAGCTTGAGCGGTGGGCATGTGTCGAGCTTCAAACCAGCAATACTGCGCCACTCTCAAAAGTTGGTGCCGATGAAGCTGCGCAGCTTGTCCGAGCAGCTGGGAGAGAAAGCGCACGCTCTATTTCTTGCCCCCCGCCATGCGCGCGAAGAAGTAGCCCCCTTTGCCTTGGGCATCGGCGCTGGTGTTGCCGCTGACCATTGCCAGAAAATCGAACAGGGACTGCCGGACGTAGGCCGCCACCAAGAGGCGGAAGGGGGCGGGGTTGTCTTGTGTTTGCGCTTGCTCAAGCGCGTTGTAGTAGGCAAGGCGCGCCTGGTCGTCGCCCGCGATGCGGGCAATCGGGAAGCCGTGTTGCATCAGGATCAGGTTCATGACCAGGCGGCTGGTTCGTCCGTTGCCGTCGATCCACGGATGCACGCTGACGATTTTTTCGTGCATGTCGGCGGCCAGCAGCACCGGGTGCAGACTGTCCTTGTGCTCGCCATACCAGAGGAAGATGTCCTCCATGAGTTTTTTGACCATCCAGGTTTGCGGCGGCACATGCCTAGCGCCGGCGATGGTCACGTCCTGTTGCCGATAGATTCCCGCTTCGCGCGGACGGATACCGCCCAGCACGATGTTGTGAATCGAGTTGAGCAGGTACTCGTTGAGCGCCGTGCTTTTTTCCGCCAACTCGCGAATGTAGTGAATGGCTTCCTGGTGGTTGCGCGCTTCAAGGTGCTCGTCCAGTTTTTTGCCCTTGATGGTCATCCCCTTGGCGATGACCAGATACGTTTCTTGCAGCGTCAGGGTGTTGCCCTCGATCCGGTTGGATTCGTAGGTGTATTCGGTGTCCCACGTTTCCAGAAGGCGTGCGAGCTGGGCGGGGTTGAGCGGGCGAAAACTGTCGAGGCACTGCTTGAGGTCGTCCAGTTGCGAGAGCGCTTGCGGCAAGGCGTCGCATTTTGGGAAAACACGTTCCAGCGCGGCCAGAAGCTCCATGGGGGATTGAGCAAAGGCGCCCGCGCCGGCCGGCGGCGATTGCGGCGCGGTCGGGGTGGGCGGCTGACGCGAAGTGGTGTCTTGGGTCATGCAATGACGCCAGGGAGACTGGCCCTCAAAAGTCAGTATCGATAAAACTGCGCAGCTTATCCGAACGGCTGGGGTGTTTGAGTTTGCGCAGGGCTTTGGCTTCGATCTGGCGGATGCGCTCGCGCGTTACGTCGAACTGTTTGCCCACTTCTTCCAGCGTGTGGTCGGTGCTCATCTCGATGCCAAAGCGCATCCGCAGCACCTTGGCTTCGCGTGGGGTGAGACCGTCGAGGATGTCCTTGACCACGTCGCGCAGGCCCGCTTGCACGGCGGCGTCGGCGGGGGCGGTGTGGGAGCTGTCCTCGATGAAATCGCCCAGATGCGAATCGTCGTCGTCGCCGATGGGCGTTTCCATGGAAATCGGCTCCTTGGCGATCTTCATGATCTTGCGGATTTTGTCTTCCGGGATTTCCATCTTCTGCGCCAGCAGCGAGGCGTCCGGCTCGAAGCCGAATTCCTGCAAGTGCTGGCGCGAGAGGCGGTTCATCTTGTTGATGGTCTCGATCATGTGCACCGGTATGCGGATGGTGCGCGCCTGATCGGCAATCGAGCGCGTGATGGCCTGCCGGATCCACCACGTGGCGTAGGTGGAAAACTTGAAGCCGCGGCGGAACTCGAACTTGTCCACCGCCTTCATCAGCCCGATGTTGCCTTCCTGAATCAGGTCCAGGAATTGCAACCCCCGGTTGGTGTATTTCTTGGCAATGGAGATGACCAGGCGCAGGTTGGCCTCGATCATTTCGCGCTTGGCGTGGCGCGAGGAGGCTTCGCCCTCGTTCATGCGCTTGTTGATGGCCTTGAGTTCGTCCAGCGGCACCACCACGCGCGCTTGCAGGTCGATCAGCTTTTGCTGCAAGTGCTGAATGGGCGGAATGTTGCGCCCCAGCACGGCGCTCCAAGGCCGGTCGGCCTTGGCTTGCTGCACCACCCAGGTGAGGTTGAGCAGGTGCGAGGACGCCTTGTTGCCGGCGGCGTCGCGTCCGGAAAAGTCGCGGATGAAATCGTCTGCGGGAAAGCCGCATTTATCCACGATGGTGCGGCGCAGATCGCGCTCGTGGCGGCGCACATCTTCCACCTGGCCGCGCAGCATGTCGCACAGTTTTTCGATGGTCTTGGCGGTGAAGCGGATGGTCATCAGCGCGGCGGTGAGGGCGTTTTGCGCCTTCGCGTAGGCGGGCGAACCCCAGCCGTCCTTGTCATAGATCTTGTGCACCTTCTCGAACAGCAGGCCGATGCGGTCGAACCGCTCCAGCGCCTGGGTCTTGAGGGCCTCCAGCAGGCGCGTCATGGCCTTGGAGTTGCCCTTGCCGTCTTCATCTTCGTCCTCGTACTCGTCGAAGTCTTCCTCGGCCACGTAGTCGTCGTTCTGCTCGGCGTCGGTAAAGCCGTCCACCACGGTGTTGATGATGACCTTGCCCTCGCGGATTTCCTGCCCCATCCTGAGAATTTCGGCGATGGTGGCGGGGCTGACGCTGATGGCCTGCATCATGGCCATCAGGCCGCCTTCGATGCGCTTGGCGATTTCGATCTCGCCCTCGCGCGTGAGCAGTTCCACCGTGCCCATTTCGCGCATGTACATGCGCACCGGATCGGTGGTGCGGCCAAATTCGCTGTCCACCGTGGACAGGGCCGCTTCCGCTTCTTCCTCGGCCTCCTCCTCGGTGGCGGTGC
>JAIRVJ010000029.1 GCA_031253955.1 Burkholderiaceae bacterium
CGACCAGCCGCCGCCCAGGGCCTTGTAGAGAGCGATTTCGTTGACGCGCTGCGCCAGGCGCACTTGAGCCACCGATTGCTCGGCGGCGAAGAGGGCGCGTTGGGCGTCGAGCAGGTTCAGATAGCTGGCCGCGCCGTTGCGGTAGCTCAGGTCGGAGAGGCGATAACGCTCGCGCTCGGCTTGGGCTTGCGCCTCTAGCGCGGCGAGCTGGTCGGCGTAGGTGGCGCGGCCCGCGAGGGCGTCGGCTACTTCGCGGAAGGCGCTCTGGATGGCTTTTTCGTACTGCGCTACGGCGGCATCGCGGGCAGCCTGGGCGGCTTGCAGATTGCCGGTGTTGCGTCCGAAGTCGAAGATGGGCAGCGACAGATCGGGCATGAAGCTCCAGGCGCGCATGGTGGGGCCGCTGCCCAGCAGGTGGTCGAGCGTGTCGCTGATCCGCCCCAGGCCGGCGGTGAGCGAAATGCGCGGGAAAAACGCCGCGCGTGCCGCGCCGATGTTGGCGTTGGCGGCGATCAGTTGCTGCTCGGCGGCGCGGATATCCGGGCGGCGCAGCAGCAGATCGGAAGGCAAGCCCGCCGGCACGGCGGCGAACGCGGGCAGCGGGGCGGTGGGCGCGGGCGCGGCGGCCATTTGGGTTTGGTCGGCGGGCGCGGGCGGCAGCGTGACCGGGGGCACGGGCGGAATGGGCAACTGCTCGGCGGGCGCGCCCGCCAGCAAAGCCAGCGCGTTGATGTCCTGCGCGCGCAGCCGCTGCTGTTGCGCTTGTGCGGCGTGAGCGGTGGCGGCCAGCGATTGCGCGTCGTGCAAATCGAGCGCGGAGGCCGCGCCGCTGTCAAAGCGCAGTTGCGTCAGTTGCAGCGACTGCTCGCGCGTGACCAGCGTGCGCTGCGCCAGCGCCAGCAGTTCGGTGTCGGTCTTGAGTTGCAGCCAGGCGCTGGCGACGCTGGCGATCAGGCTCATTTGCACCGACTTGCGCGCTTCTTCGGTGGCCATGAATTGCGCCAGCGCCACATCCTTGAGGGCGCGCACACGGCCAAACAGATCCAGTTCCCACGACGAGATGCCGACCGTCCACATCGCACTGGACGACACGCTGCCGCCAAGCCCCAGCGGCTGGTAGGCGTTGGGCGCGCTGCGCGCCTGGTTCACGTCCAGCCCGACGGCGGGAAACAGGTTGGCGCGCTGCACCTGGTATTGCGCACGTGTTTGCTCGATGTTGGCGGCGGCGATGCGCAGATCGCGATTGCCCGCCAGCGCCAGTTCGATGATCTGGCGCAGCCCGGCGTTTTCGGGCGTGGCCGGTTCGGTGAAGAAGCGCTGCCAGGGCAAATCAGCGGCGGTGGATGCGGGCGCGGCGACAGCGGCGGCGGGCGGCAGTGATTCTCGCGGCCACTGTTCGGCCACCGGTGCGGCGGGGCGCTGGTAAGTGGGAATGAACGAGCAGCCGGCCAGCAGCGCAGCAGACAACACGCAGGCTGGGATGGAGCGTAGCGTAATCCCAGCTTGAAGCCTCATGGGCGAGACCGGAGGTTTCATTTTTGCGGCTCCTTGCTGGACGGCGGCTCGGCCCCTTCATGCAACGCGCGGCGCTCTTCTTCGCTCAAGTCCTGCTCGGCCTGGCTGACGTAGGCATCGGCGGCGGCGGCGGTGATGCCGGCGTGTTCGGCGTGCTGTTGCGAGCGTTCCAGTTCGCGCCGGCTGGGTTTGAATACGCGGCGCACCACCACATAGAAGATCGGCACGAACAGCACCGCCAGCGAGGTGCCCACCAGAATGCCACCCATCACGCCGGTGCCGATGGCGCGCTGGCTGGCCGAGCTGGCGCCGGTGGCAATGGCCAGCGGCAGCACGCCCAGGGTGAAGGCCAGCGAGGTCATGATGATGGGCCGAAAGCGCAGATGCGCCGCCGCCAGCGCCGCCTCGAACGCGCTCTTGCCCTGGGCGTGCAAATCCTTGGCGAATTCGATGATCAGGATAGCGTTCTTGGCCGACAGGCCGATGATGGTAATCAGGCCGACCTGAAAGTACACGTCGTTCAACATGCCGCGCCCGGTCACCGCCAGCAGCACACCGAGCACGCCCATCGGCACCACCAAAATTACGGCCAGCGGGATTGACCAGCTTTCATACAGCGCCGCCAGCGCCAGCACCACCGCCAAAATGGCAAAGCCGTACAGCGGCGCAGCCTGGTTGCCCGCCAGTTTTTCTTCGCGCGAGAGGGCCGTCCATTCAAAGCCGAAACCGGGCGGCAGCTTTTGGGCGAGCTGCTCCATTTCGGCCATCGCCTCGCCCGTGCTGTAGCCGGGCTTGGGGCTGCCGTCGATGCGCATGGACGGGTAGCCGTTGTAGCGAACGGTCTGCATGGGGCCGGTGATCCAGCGGGTGCTGGCAATGGCTGACAGCGGCACCGGCTGGCCCTTGCCGTTGGTCACGGTCAGTTTCAGCACGTCGTCCGTGCTCATGCGCGCGGGCGCGTCGGCCTGCACCACCACGCGCTGCATCCGTCCGGCGTTGGGAAAGTCGTTCACGTACCACGAGCCGAGCGCGGTGGACAGCGCGCTGTTGACGGCGGCAAAGCTCACGCCTTGCGCGGCGGCCTTGTCGCGGTCGATATCCACCTGCAACTGCGGCGCGTCTTCCAGGCCATTGGGCCGCACGTTGGTCAGCACCTTGCTTTGCCCCGCCATGCCCAGCAACTGGTTGCGCGCAGCCAGCAGCGCCGCGTGGCCGTTGCCGCCGCGGTCTTGCAGGCGGAAGGCGAAACCGGCGCTCACGCCCAGTTCAGGAATGGGCGGCGGGTTGAGCGGATAGATAAAGGCGTCTTTGATGCCCGACAGCGCCATCATGGCGCGTGTGACGACATCGTCGGCCGAATGCCCCTTGCCGCGCTCGTCCCACGGCTTGAGCGTAACGAACGAAATGGCCGCGTTTTGCCCCTGGCCGGAAAACGAAAAGCCCAGCACCAGCACCATGCCCTGCACTTCGGGCTGTTTGAGCATGTAGCTTTCCACCTGCTCGGCCACCGCCTGCGCGCGCTCGCGCGTGGCGCCGGGCGGCAATTGGATATTGATGAGCATGTTGCCCTGGTCTTCCAGCGGCAGAAAGGAGGTCGGCAGGCGCAGGTACAGCCAGCCGGCCAGGCAAGCCAGCATTGCGTAGATCAGCATCAGCCGTCCGCCACGGCGCAGCAGCTTGGCGACAAAGCCCTCGTAGCCCTTGGCGGTGCGCGCGAAGCCCCGGTTGAATCCGCCGAAAAAGCCGCGCTTGGCGTGGTGATGGCCCGCGCTCACGGGCTTGAGCAGCGCGCCGCACAGCGCCGGGGTGAGCGAAAGCGCCATGAAAGCCGACAGCGCGATCGACACCACCATCACCGCCGAAAACTGGCGGTAGATGTTGCCCACCGAACCGGCAAAAAACGCCAGCGGCACGAACACCGAGATCAGCACCACGGTCACGCCGATGATGGCGCCCGAAATCTGGCTCATGCCTTTGCGCGTGGCTTCCAGCGGGGGCAGGCCCTCCTCGCTCATGATGCGCTCGACATTTTCGACCACCACGATGGCGTCATCGACCACGATGCCGATCACCAGCACCATGCCGAACATGGTCAGCACGTTGATCGACATGCCCAGCGCCAGCAGCGCGCCGAACGTGCCCAGCAGCGCCACCGGCACCACGATGGTCGGGATCACCGTGTAACGCCAGTTCTGCAAGAACAGAAACATCACCGCGAACACCAGCAGCACGGCGATTACCAGGGTTTCGACCACCTTCTGAATGGAGATCTTGACGAACTCGGAAGAGTCATACGGCGTGCTCCAGGTCACGCCTGGCGGAAAGTAGGTTTGCAGTTCCTTCATGCGCGCGCGGATCGCATTGGCCGCCGCCAGCGCGTTGCCGGTGGGCGACAACTGAACCGCCATGCCCGCGCCAGGCTCGCCGTTCAGGCGTGATGAGGTGGCATAAATTTGCGCGCCCAGCTCGATGCGCGCCACATCGCGCAGCCGCACGGATGAGCCGTCGGCGCCCGCGCGCAGCACGATGGCGCCGAACTGCTCCGGCTTGGCCAACTGGCCGGGTACCAGCACGGTGGCCGTCATGGCCTGCCCCTGGGCCAGCGGCAAGTCGCCGATGGAGCCGGCCGATACCTGCGCGTTTTGCGTCTGAATGGCGGCGTTCACGTCCGCCGGCGACAGGCCGTAGCCCTGCAGTTTGGCGGGGTCGATCCAGATGCGCATGGCGCGCTCGGAACCGAACAGCCGCACCTGGCCGATGCCGGGGATGCGTTGCAGCTCGGGTTGCACGTTGCGCGCCGCGTAGTCGGACAGGGCGATCACGTCGATATCCGGGTTTTCGGACGAGAGCATCACCACCATCAGGAAGTTGGAGCGCGCCTTGTCCACCACCACGCCCTGCTGCGTGACTACGGCGGGCAGGCGCGGCGTGGCGCGCGAGAGGCGGTTTTGCACGTCCACCTGCGCCAGGTCGGGGTTGGTGCCCGGCTCGAAGCTGATGGTGATACTGCCCGTGCCATCAGCCTGCGCCACCGATTCCATGTAAGCCAGGCCGGGCGAGCCGTTCATCTCGCGCTCGATCACCGACAGCACCGAGTCTTCCAGCGTCTGCGCCGAAGCGCCGGGATACATGGTGGACAGCACGATGGTCGGCGGCGCGACAGTCGGGTACTGCGCAATGGGCAGCTTGGTGATGGAAGTGACCCCGATCACCATCAGAAACAGCGCGATGACCCACGCGAAGATGGGCCGGTCGATGAAAAAGCGTGCCATGTGCGCGCGGTCCTTTCAGTTGGACGCCGCGCTGGCGGGCGCGGATGCGGCGCGCGCCGCGGGCGCGGCGGCGGACCTGGGCTGCCACGGCACGGGCTTGACGGTCTTGGCGCCCATCATCAGCTTGCTGATGCCTTCCACCATCACTTGCTCGCCGGGTTTGAGGCCGCTGGTGACGATCCAGTTGCCGCCCTGCTGCCCGTCGATCTTGACCGGGCGCGGCGCGAAGCTGCCGTCCGCGTTCACCACCATCGCCATGTCACCCGCGCTGCCGCGCGTGACGGCCTGTTGCGGCAGCAAAATGGCGCCGTCAATCTGCGCCTGGGTTAGACGCGCACGTACAAACAAACCCGGCAGCAGCGCGCGGTCCGGATTGGGCACGGTGGCGCGCAGCAGCACGTCGCCCGTGGCCGGATCCACCGACAAGTCGGTAAACAGCAGATGCCCCGGATGCGGGTAGACGGAACCGTCTTCCAGCACCACATGCACCACCGCGCCTTGCGCGTCGCGCGCCAGTTTGCCGTCGGCCAGTTGTTGTTGCAGCTTCATCACCGCCGAGGCGGTCTGCGTCACGTTCAGGTACAGCGGGTCGATTTGCTGCACCAGCGCCAGTTGCGTGGCCTCGCCCTGGCCGACCAGCGCGCCCTCGGTCACCAGCGCGCGCCCGATGCGGCCGGCAATCGGCGCGTTCACGCTGGCGTAACCCAGGTTGATGCTGGCCGTGCGCACGGCGGCCTGGCCTGCGGCCACTTGCGCGGCGGCGGCTTTTTCGGCGGCCACGGCGGCGTCGTACTCCTGCTGGCTGATCGCCTTGGCGGCAATCAGCGGCTTGCCGCGCGCGGCGGTGGCGCTGGCGTTGGCCAGATTGGCCTGGGCTTGCGCCAATTGCGCCTGCGCGCTTTGCAGCGCCGCCTCATACGGCGCGGGGTCGATGGTGAAAAGCAGCTGTCCGGCCTTGACTTGGCTGCCTTCGGTAAACAGGCGCTTTTGCAAAATGCCTGCCACGCGCGCGCGCACCTCGGCCACGCGCGAGGCTTCCAGCCGCCCAGGCAATTCGGTGGACAGCGCCACCGTGCCCGGCTGCGCGGCGATCACCGCTACTTCCGGCGGGGGCGGCGCCGCGCTTGGCTGATTCTTGTTGCCGCAAGCGGCCAGCAGCAAGGCCGCCAGCAGAGCGCCGGCGGCGCGCAAGGACAAAGGGGAAAGTGCCGAATGCAGCATGACTCGAATCTCGTCCTGGGAAAAAGCAAAACGCGCCGCCTCGATGGGCAAGCACTGCCAGCGGCGCGTGAACTGGCGATAATACGCAATTGGCCTTAAGCGAATGTGAATCGCACGCGCGGCTGTAGCTCAGTGGATAGAGTATCGGCCTCCGAAGCCGAGGGTCGTGGGTTCGATCCCCGCCAGCCGCGCCAACTTATCATATTACGTAGTCTCACAACCTCTCAAAATCCGCATGTTTCCTAGACATGGCGGTTTTTTCTTGTCTCATGTAGTGCCATGTTCTATAGTTGACTCTTGAATAAATCAGACATATACTAAAGACTGTATCCATTCAAGAGAATGTCATGGCCTACAGTCAGGACTTGAAACGGCGGGTGCTGGCCTTTGTGGCTGCCGGAGGCAGCAAGATTGAGGCAGTCAGGCTGTTTTCTCTGGCGCGCTCAACACTGTACGTGTGGCTGGTGC
>JAIRVJ010000124.1 GCA_031253955.1 Burkholderiaceae bacterium
GGCCCCCCCCCCGCCGTGGGGGGGGGGGGGGGGGGGCGCCCCCCCCGGCGTTGAAACAGACGCTGGATTGCTCGAAGCGCCGCGCGCCCCCTTCCCAACCTTCCCCCGCGCGCGGGGGAAGGAGCATCAGCCAGACCGCGTTAAACGCCAAACCCCAATTCGCCATGCTGCGCGCCACGTTGACTTTGCTTGCCGGCGGCGCTTTGGCGCAGGCCGTGCCGCTGCTGTTGTGGCCGTTGATCGCGCGGCTGTTCACGCCGCAGGCGTTGGGGGTCTATACCGCTTTCAGCACCGTGGCCGCTGCCGTGGCGGTGGTGGCGTGCGCGCGCTATGAATACGCGCTGCCCTTGGCGCGCGAGCCGATGCAGGCCGCGCGTTTGCTGGCGTTGTGTCTGCGCGTGGCGTGGGCGGTGGTGGCGGTGTCCGTTCCACTGGCATGGGGGCTGGCGCGCTGGGCGCATCTGCCGCTGGCGGGTTGGCTGCCGGTGACGGTGGCTGCGAGCGGGCTGCTGTCGCTGCTCATGATGTGGAGCAGCCGCGCCGGGCGCTTTCGGGCGTTGGCCGCAAGCCGCGTGGTGCAGTACGGCGGCGCGGCGGCGCTGCAACTGCTGCTGGGTGCGCTGCTGTGGCGTGGCGCGGCCAGCAATGCCGACGGCGCCTGGGCGTTGGCGCTGGGGCCGGTGCTGGCGCTGGGGCTGGCCGCGCTGCCGCTGTTCAGGCCCGCGCCGCAAGGCGGCTGGCGGGCCGTACTGACGCCGGGGCAGGGGCTGCGCGAGGTGGCGCGGCAGTACCGGGACTTTCCGCTGCTCAACGCGCCGCACGCCTTTTTGGGCACGCTGCAAGACGCGTTGGCCGCGGCGCTTTTGATTGCCTGGTCGGGCGACGCGTCGGCGGGTTTTTGGGGTTTGGCGCTGCGTTACCTGAAAGCGCCCGCGACCCTGGTGGGCACGGCGGTATCGCAGACGTTGTACCCGAAGTTGACGCAATCGGATCCGGCCCAAGCGCAGCGCGCCGTGCGGCAGGTCATGGCCGTTCTGGGCGCGCTTGCGCTGGCGCTGATGTTGGCGCTGCTGGCGGCGGGACCGTGGCTGTTCGAGCTGGTGTTTGGCCCCGCCTGGCGCACGGCGGGGGAGCTGACCCGCGCGCTGGCGCCCTATATTGCCGCGCACTTCGTAGCCGCGCCGCTGGCGGTAGTGACGATGGCATGGCAAGCGCAGCGCTGGGCGTTCCGGCTGGCTGTCGTTGGGCAGATCGTATTTCTGACGTGCCTGGCCTGGGGTTTGTGGACGGGCGGGGCCGAGCACGGCCTGCTGCGCGGCGCATGGGCGGTATCGGCGGGCATGGCGCTTTACTTCGGCTACTACTTCTGGCGGCTGGCGCGCTGGAAGGGCATGATTGCGTCATGAATCTATCCACGGTCATTCGCGCGCGCATCAACGGCTGGCGGCGGCGGCTGTGGCGGCGGGTGTTCTTTCGGATGCTGTTCGGCGAGGCAGGGCAGGGCGGCGAGCTGCTGCCGCTGACGCGCCTGTCGCCCACGGTGTGCATCGAGCACCCGGAGGGTTTGCAGTTGGCCGACGACGTGTTCATCGGCCACTTCAATTTCATCGAAGCCAGCGGCGGCGTGCACATCGGGCGGGGCGTGCAGATCACCAACTTCGTGAGCATCGTCAGTCACAGCACGCACCGCAGCGTGCGCGTGGCGGCGGCGCTGTCGGGCCAGCCCGCACTTTTGGAGGGGGCCGAGCGCGCGGGCGACATGCGCGCCACCATCGAAATCGGCGCGCACAGCTTCATCGGCCCGCACAGCACCATCGAAGCGGGCGCGCGGCTGGGCCGGGCGTGCCTGGTGCAGGCGCATAGCCGGGTGCGCGGCGCGTTCGAGGATTTCAGCGTGATCGGCGGCCAGCCCGCGCGCGCGCTGGGCAACGTGCGCCAAGCCGACCGGCGCTGGCTGACCGCGCACCCCGAATGGCTGCCCGCGTATGAGGCTTGGGTGGCGCGCGTGGCGGAAGTCGAATGAGCCGCCAACATCTGGTTTTGCTCGGCGATGCCAACAGCGTGCACGTGCAACGCTGGGCGCGCGAAATGCTGGCGCGCGGCTGGCGGGTTTCGCTGGTGACGGCGCGGCCCGCGCAGGAGTTGCCCGATGGCGTCGTGCAAATCGCGCTCCCGCCCGTCCAGCGCTCCAGCGATTGGCTCTGGCGCGCGGGCGCGGCGCGGCGCGCGCTGCAAGGACTGCAACCGGCCATCGTGCACGCGCATTACGTCACGTCTTACGGCTATCTGGCGGCGCGCTCGGCCCGGTGGCTGCATCGCGCGGGCGTGCCGGTGGTGATGTCGGCCTGGGGCAGCGACTTGCTGGTGGCGCCGCGTGCCAGCGCGCTCAAACGCTTGCTCACGGCCTGGACGCTACGCCACGCTGATGCCGTCATCGGCGATTCGCCTGATTTGCTGGCTGCCGCGCGCGCGCTGGCGCCCAGCGCACGCACCGCGCTCATTCACTGGGGCGTGGAGCGCGCGCGCTTTGCGCTCGTGCCGTGGGCCGATAAGCCCGGTTTCGAGGCGGTGAGCCTGCGCAGTTGGGAGCCGAATTACCGCATCGACACCATCTTGCGCGCCTTCGCCCAGGTGCTGGCGCAACGACCCGATGCGCGCCTGCACCTGCTCGGAGGCGGCAGTCAGGAAGGCGTTTTGCGCAAGCTGACAGCCGATCTTGCGCTACAAAATTCGGTGCAATTTCATGGCCGGCTGGACGACGCGGGCATGGCCGCCGTGCTGGCGCGCTGCAAGCTGTCCATCAGCGTGCCGGAAAGCGATGCCACTTCTGTTTCGGTGCTCGAAAGCATGGCGTGCGGCCTGCCGGTGATTGCCAGCAATCTGCCCGCCAACCGCGACTGGCTGGATGCCGTGCTGCTCGTGCCCGTGGGCGATGCCGATGCCTTGGCCGCGCACTGGCTGGCGCTGATGCAGGACGAATCCCGCGCCGCCGCCCAGGGTGCAGCCAATGCCGAGCGCATCGCCGCCGAAGGCGATCGCCGTGCGCAGATGGATGCGGCGGACCGGCTCTATCGCGGGTTGCTGGCGGAGCGCCGGGGATGACCGATCAACTCATCAGCGTCATCGCCCCCTGCCGCAACGAACGCGCGGCGATCGAGGCGTTTTGCGCTTCGGCCTTGGCGCAGCAACTGCCGCCTGGGTGGGGCATGGAACTGCTGATCGCCGACGGCATGAGCGGCGACGGCACGCGAGAAGTGTTAGCGGCATGGGCCGCGCGCGATGCGCGGTTGCGCATCATCGACAACCCCGGGCGCATCGTCTCCAGCGGCCTTAACGCGGCGCTCGGTGCGGCGCGCGGCCAGGTGATCGCGCGGATGGACGTGCACACCGAATTCGCGCCCGATTACCTCGCCGAATGCCTGGCCGCTCTGGCGCGTACCGGCGCCGACAACGTGGGCGGTCCCTGGGTCGCGCGCGGGCAGGGCGCCTGGGGCCGCGCCATCGCCGCCGCCTTTCAAAGCCGCTGGGTGACCGGCGGAGCGCGCTCGCGCGACCGCGCTTACGAAGGGCCGGCGGACACCGTGTACCTCGGCTGCTGGCCGCGCGCGGTGTTCGAACGTTTCGGGCCATTCGACGAAACCCTGCCGCGCAATCAGGACGACGAACACAACCAGCGCCTGCGCATGGAAGGCGCGCGCATCTGGCAAAGCGCTCACATCCATTCCACGTATCGGCCGCGCGAAAAGCTGGCGCAACTTTTCGGCCAGCAAATGCAATACGGCTACTGGCGGCCTTTCGTGGTGCGCAAACACCGCCAGCCCGGTTCGGCGCGGCAACTGGTTCCGGCGCTATTCATGCTCGCGCTGCTGGCCGCCCTGCTAACCCTGCCGTGGCGCGGTGAGCCGCTGGCGGCATTGCTGATCGCTTACGGTATTTATTTGATCGGCGCATCGTGCGCGGCGGCGCGGCAGGCCAGGCAGTGGGCCGTGCTGCCGCGCCTGCCCGCCATCATCGCCGCGTGGCATCTAGGCTATGGGTTGGGCATTTGGCAGGGGTTGTTCGACCTGCTGCGCGGCAAGCGCGGCGGCGAGCGGTTCACGCAGCTGACGCGCTGAACCCGCCGCGCGATCTCTGCGGCAACGCTCCATCGTGCCTTGCTGCATACTGGAAATTTAATAGCTTGCTTCCAATGTATTATATGTATTTATCACATAAAACATCTATAAAATTATATAAAAACATTGGCTGGCAGCTATCAAAATTCAAGCGAACTCAAACGCGGCGTTTCCAACCCAAGCCTGCCAGCCTCAGCAGCGCCAAGGCCAACGCAGCCGGGTTCAGCGCGGGATCCCTCATTGCCGCGCCCAGTTCGACCAAGAACAAGGACAAAGCGCGCGATCCCGAGGTGCACCAGACCTAAAAAGGCAACAACTGGTACTTCGGCATGAAAGCGCACATAGCGCCTATGCGCCTTCGCGGGAATGACGAAATCAACACTCAACGCCCAACCGGCTGGTTCAGCGTTGCCTTAAAATTACACGTTACCCGCGCGCTTTGCGCGGGCGGTTTCAAATTAAGTTCCAGGATTTCGGCGAAGGCGCGGCGCGGCCGCGCTTTTTCGTTGCCACAGCAAGCATGATCCAGATTACTCTTCCCGACGGTTCCCGGCGCGAGTTTGCCGCGCCGGTGACAGTGGCTGAGGTGGCGCAGGCCATCGGCGCGGGGCTGGCCAAGGCGGCGCTGGCGGGCAAGGTGGATGGCAGGCTGGTGGATGCCAGCGCCGTGATCGGCCGCGATGCAACGCTTGCCATTGTCACCGCTAGGGATGCCGAGGGGCTGGAGCTGATCCGCCATTCCACCGCGCACTTGCTGGCGTATGCGGTGAAAACGCTGTTTCCCGATGCGCAGGTGACGATAGGCCCAGTGATCGAAAACGGGTTTTATTACGACTTCAGCTACAAGCGCCCGTTCACGCCGGAAGATTTGCAGGCCATCGAAAGCAAGATGACCGAGCTGGCCGCCAAAGACGAACCCGTGGTGCGCCGTGTGCTGCCGCGCGACGAGGCGGTGGCGTATTTCAAGGGGCTGGGCGAGCATTACAAGGCGGAGATCATTGCCGGCATTCCGGCGGATCAGGCGGTGTCGCTCTACCGCGAAGGCGCGTTCGAGGATCTGTGCCGCGGCCCGCATGTGCCGAGCACCGGCAGGCTCAAGCACTTCAAGCTGATGAAGGTGGCCGGGGCGTATTGGCGGGGCGACCACCGCAACGAGATGCTCCAGCGCATTTACGGCACAGCCTGGGCCAGCAAGGAGGAGTTGCGCGATTACCTGCACCGGCTGGAAGAAGCCGAAAAACGCGATCACCGCAGGCTGGGCCGGGAACTCGATTTGTTCCACATCGACGAGCATTCGCCCGGCACGGTGTTCTGGCACCCGCGCGGCTGGGTGGTGTGGCAGCAGGTGGAGCAATACATGCGGCGCGTGTATCAGGACAACGGCTACCGCGAGGTCAAAGGCCCGCAGATTCTGGACAAATCGCTGTGGGAGCAGACGGGGCACTGGGACAAGTACCGCGAGAACATGTTCACCACCGAGAGCGAAAAGCGCGACTTTGCGCTCAAGCCGATGAATTGCCCCGGACATATCCTGATCTACAAGCAGGGCGTCAAGAGCTACCGCGATCTGCCGCTGCGCTACGGCGAGTTCGGCGCCTGCCACCGCAACGAGCCATCGGGCGGGCTGCACGGCATCATGCGCGTGCGCGCCTTCACGCAGGATGACGGGCACATCTTCTGCACCGAGGAGCAGATTCAGGCCGAAGTCACCGCCTTCACTGCGCTGCTGCAAAAGGTCTACAAGGACTTTGGCTTTACCGACATCATCTACAAGCTCTCGACCCGGCCTGAAAAGCGTATCGGCTCCGACGAAAGTTGGGACCGGGCCGAACACGCGCTGGCCGAGGGGCTGCGCGCTTCCGGCTGCGCGTTCGACTATCTGCCGGGCGAAGGGGCGTTTTACGGCCCCAAGATCGAATACACGCTCAAGGACGCGCTGGGCCGCCCGTGGCAATGCGGCACGATTCAGGTCGATCCCAACATGCCCGAGCGGCTGGGCGCCGAATACGTGGGTGAGGACGGTAACCGGCACGGCCCGATCCTGCTGCACCGCGCCATTGTCGGCAGCCTGGAGCGTTTCATCGGCATTCTGATCGAGCAGCACGCGGGCGCGCTGCCGGTGTGGCTGGCACCGGTGCAGGCGGTGGTCACGGGCATTACCGACGCGCAGGCCGATTACGTCCAAAACGTGGCGAAAATGCTGCGCAATCAAGGGTTTAGAGTGGAAACCGATCTGCGTAACGAAAAGATTACGTATAAAATACGAGAGCATTCGCTGCAAAAGCTGCCTTACATCCTGGTCGCCGGAGACCGGGAGAAGGAAGCCGGCGCAGTGGCTGTGCGTGCCCGGGGGGGGCGAGACCTTGGCGTGATGCCGCTTGAGGCATTCAGTCAGCGCATCCTGCAAGAGATCGCCGCCAAAGTCTGATTAACCTTGTGGAATCCAGCGGCTGCCCGCGTCCATTGAGCGCGGGCAGCTATGTTTTTTATAGTTTCCTGGAAAGGATTTGAACCATCGCTACCAACTTTCGTGACCGCCGCCAGCGCGAGGAGCGCGCGCACCGCCTGAACCGTGAAATCAACGCTCTCGAGGTGCGCCTGAACGGGCCTGACAACGAGCCTTTGGGTATCGTCTCCATTCAGGAAGCTCTGCGCAAGGCGGGCGATCTGGATGTGGATCTGGTCGAAATCGCCGCCACGGCCAGCCCGCCCGTATGCCGCCTGATGGATTACGGCAAGTTCAAGTACCAGGAACAGAAAAAAGCCGCCGAGGCCAAGGCCAGGCAGACGGTCATCGAAATCAAG
Source organism: Burkholderiaceae bacterium (assembly GCA_031253955.1). GTDB lineage: Bacteria > Pseudomonadota > Gammaproteobacteria > Burkholderiales > Burkholderiaceae_C > Ottowia. The sequence continues at coordinate 6,921 of JAIRVJ010000124.1, forward strand.
GAAGTGAAGTTTCGCCCGGGCACGGACGAAGGCGACTACCAGATCAAGATGCGCAACATCCGCCGCTTTCTGGGCGATGGCGACAAGGTGAAAGTCACGCTGCGCTTTCGGGGCCGCGAGATCACGCATCAGGAACTGGGGCTGGATCTGCTCAACCGCGTGCGCGGCGACTTGGCCGATACGATTTTGGTGGAGCAGTTTCCCAAGCTCGAAGGCAAGCTGATGATCATGATGATCGCGCCGTCGCGTAAAAAAGGCGGTGGTGCCCCCGGCAAGTCCGCCGCCGCCGCGCCGCTGGAGCAGCCTGCCGAACAGGCGGCGGATTGACAGAATTTGCCGGTTGCCCGCAACCGGCAAACCAGGCTGGCCGCAAGGCCGGCCGCAACAAGTGGCTCGGGGCCAACAAGGCTGCAAAGGTTTGCAGACGCCTCACGAGCACAACTGAAACAGGAGCATTTCAAATGCCCAAGATGAAAACCAAGAGCGGCGCGAAAAAGCGATTTCGCGTTCGTCCCGGCGGCACCGTCAAGCGCGCCCAGGCCTTCAAGCGTCACATCCTGACCAAGAAGACCACCAAGAACAAGCGCCACCTGCGCGGCGCCGTGAACGTGCATGAGACCAACCTCGGTCACATGGCCCAGATGCTGCCCTTTGCCGGGCTGTAACCTACCGGACGAACCAGGAGAACAGCTATGCCTCGCGTTAAACGTGGCGTCACCGCACGCGCCCGTCACAAGAAAATTCTCGCCCTGGCCAAGGGCTATCGCGGCCGCCGCGGCAACGTCTATCGCGTTGCCAAGCAGGCGGTGATGAAGGCCGGCCAGTACGCCTACCGCGACCGCCGCGCCAAAAAGCGCGATTTCCGCCGCCTGTGGATCGCCCGCATCAGCGCCGCCGTGCGCGAGTTGGGCATGACCTACAGCCAGTTCATTAATGGCATGACCAAGGCCGGCATCGCGCTGGACCGCAAGGTGCTGGCCGACATCGCCGTGCACGACAAGGCGGCCTTTGCCGGCATTGTCGCGCAAGCCAAGGTCACACCGGCCTGAGGGTACGCCATGCCGCGCCGGGCCGCCGCCGCTTGTTTGCTGGCTGCCCGTGCGCGTGGCTTTTGGGATTGAGGCCAAGGCTTCAATCCCTTTTTCATTTCAGGCTTCGATCCGATTTTTTTCCGATGAACGCTCCCGCCCTCGACCCTCTTGATCTGGACGTGCTGGCGCGGCAGGCCGCCGCGAGTTTCGGCCAAGCCGTCACGCCCGCCGATTTGGAAAACGCCAAGGCGCGCTACCTGGGCAAGTCTGGCTACGTGACGGCGCTGATGAAGGGGCTGGCGCAACTGGGCATCGAAGAAAAAAAGACGCGCGGAGCCGCCATCAACGCGGCAAAGCAGGCCATCGAGGCGGCCTTGGCCGCGCGCCGGCAGGCGCTGCAAGACGCCGAACTGGAGCGCCAGTTGCAAGCCGAGGCGCTGGACGTAACCTTGCCTGGCCGCCAGCGCGGGCAGGGCGGCCTGCACCCGGTTTCGCTGGCTTGGGAGCGCATCGAGCAGATTTTCGGCAGCATGGGTTTTGATGTGGCCGACGGGCCGGAAATCGAGAGCGACTGGTTCAATTTCACCGCGCTGGGCAACCCGCCCAATCACCCGGCGCGTTCCATGCAAGACACCTTCTACGTCGATCTGAACGACGACGAAGGCCGCCCCTACTGTTTGCGCACGCACACTAGCCCGATGCAGATTCGCTACGCCACCGCTTATGCCAGAAAGCACGCGGCGGCGCTGGCGCGCGGCGAGCTGCCGCAGGTGCGCGTGATCGCCCCTGGCCGCACTTACCGGGTGGACAACGACGCCACCCATTCGCCCATGTTCCACCAGGTCGAGGGCCTGTGGCTGGGCGAGAACGTGAGCTTCAAGGATTTGAAGGTGACGTACTTGAACTTCTGCAAGGCGTTCTTCGAGTCCGACGATCTGGCGCTGCGCTTTCGGCCCAGCTACTTTCCCTTCACCGAGCCAAGCGCAGAAATTGACATCCAGTTCCAGAGCGGCCCGCTGGCCGGTCGCTGGCTGGAAGTCTCCGGCAGCGGCCAGGTACACCCGCAGGTGGTGCGCAACATGGGGCTGGATCCGGAAAAATTTATCGGCTTTGCCTTCGGCTCCGGCATCGACCGTCTGGCGATGCTGCGCTACGGCGTGGCCGATCTGCGCCTGTTCTTTGAGGGCGACGTGCGTTTTCTTGGCCAATTTCGCGGATAGCCGATCATGCAGTTTCCCGAATCCTGGTTGCGCGAATTCTGCAATCCGCCGTTGTCCACTGGACAACTGGCCGAGGCCCTGACCATGGCCGGTCTGGAAGTGGAAGACACGCGCCCGGTGGCGCCGCCTTTTAGCCGGGTGGTGGTCGGCCAGATCAAGTCCGCCGAACAGCACCCCAACGCCGACCGTCTGCGCGTGTGCCAGGTGGATGCGGGGCAGGGCGCGCTGCTGAATGTGGTGTGCGGCGCGCCCAACGCCCGCGCAGGCATCAAGGTACCGTGCGCGCTGGTGGGCGCTGAATTGCCGCCGGGCGAGGACGGACAGCCGCTGCGCATCAAGCTCGGCAAGCTGCGCGGGGTGGAAAGCCAGGGCATGTTGTGTTCGGCGCGCGAGCTGGGGCTGTCCGACGATCACTCCGGGCTGCTCGAACTGGCCGCCGACGCGCCGGTGGGCCAGGACATCCGCGCGCATCTGCGGCTTGATGATGCCGTGTTCACGCTCAAGCTCACGCCCAATCTGGGCCATGCGCTCGGCGTTTACGGTGTGGCGCGCGAACTGGCCGCCATAACCGGCGCGCCTTTGAACACGCCCCGGCATCCGGCGGTCACCAGCACTTGCGGCCAGGTGCTGCCGGTGCGGGTGAGCGCGCCTGATTTGTGCGGGCGCTTTTCGGGCCGCGTGGTGCGCGGCGTGAATACCGCCGCCGCTACCCCGGCGTGGATGGTGGAGCGCCTGGCACGCTGCGGCCAGCGCAGCGTGAGCGCGCTGGTGGATATCTCCAACTACGTGATGTTCGAGTACGGGCGGCCGACGCACATTTTCGACCTCGACAAAATCCACGGCGGCCTGGACGTGCGCTGGGCCAGGCCGGGCGAGCGGCTCACACTGCTCAGCGGCAACACCGTTACGCTGGATGAAACCGTGGGCGTGATCGCCGACGAACGGGAAGTGGAATCGCTGGCGGGGATCATGGGCGGCGCGGCCACCGCCGTGAGCGAGACCACGCGCAACATTTACGTGGAAGCGGCTTTCTGGTGGCCCGATGCCGTGGCTGGCCGCTCGCGCCGCTACAACTTCGCCACCGACGCGGGGCATCGTTTCGAGCGCGGGGTGGATCCTGAGCTGACGGTGGCGCACATCGAGCGCATCACCGGGCTGATCGCCGAAATCTGCGGCACGCCCGCACTGCAAATCGGCCCGGTGGATGACCAGCAGCCCAACATGCCGCGGCCCGCGCCGGTCACGCTGCGCGTGGCGCGCGCGGCCAAGGTGATCGGCATGCCCGTGACGCAGGTGCAATGCGCCAGCGTGTTCGCGCGGCTCGGCCTGGCTTGCAGTGAAAGCGAAGGCGCGATTACCGTGCAGCCGCCGACCTACCGCTTCGATCTGCGGATCGAGGAAGACCTGATTGAGGAGGTAGCGCGGCTGATCGGCTACCAGCAGTTGCCGGAAACCGCGCCACTGGCACCCATTATTCCGCGCGTGCGTTCGCAGCAAAGTGCCAGCCCCTTCGCGCTGCGCCGCGCCTTGGCCGGTCTGGGCTATCTGGAGACCATCAACTACAGCTTCGTCGATGAAAACTGGGAGCGCGAGCTGGCCGGCAACCACGATCCGGTGCGCCTGCTTAACCCGCTTTCTAGCCAGATGGGCGTGATGCGCTCGTCGCTGATCGGCTCGCTGCTCCAGGTTTTGAAATACAACACCGATCGCCGGGTCGAGCGCGTGCGCCTGTTTGAAGTGGGCCGCGTATTTCTGCGCGACGCGCAAACGGCCACTACCGAAACCAGCGTGCGCGGCGTGGCCCAGCCGCTGCGCGTGGCGGGCATCGCCTGTGGCGCGGCCGAGCGCCAAGGCTGGCGCGGCAAGCAGACTACGGTGGATTTTTTCGACATCAAGGGCGATGCGGAGGCGCTGCTGGCCCCGCGCCGCGCCGTGTTCGAGCCGGCCCAGCATCCGGCCCTGCATCCGGGCCGCTCGGCCCGCGTGCTGCTGGCGGGCGTGCCGATTGGCTTCGTAGGCGAACTGCATCCGCGCTGGCGCCAACGCTGGGAACTGGCGCAGATGCCGGTGCTGTTCGAGCTGGATTTACCCGCCGTGCTGGCGCGCCCGTTGTCGGCGGCGCAGCCGCTGCCGCGCCAGTTGCCCGTGGAACGCGATCTGGCGGTGGTGGTGCGCGAGAACGTCACGCACGCCACGCTGATGCAAGCCGTGCATGGCGCGGCCACTGAAGGTTTGTTGCGCCGGGCCACGCTGTTTGACGTGTACCGGCCCCAACCCGGCGCCGGGCAGGCGGCAGGCATGAGCGCCGACGAGAAAAGCCTGGCCATGCGCCTGCAATTCGAGGCTGACGCGGGTGTGCCGCTCACGGACGAGCGTATCGACGCCGCCGTGCAAGCGGTGCTGCGCAAACTGCAAACGGAACTGGGCGCCCGCTTGCGCGGCTAGCCGATCATGGAAATACTGCTCGAAAGTCTGGAAACCCCGGCGCTGACCAAGGCGCAACTGGCCGATATGCTGTTCGAGCAAATCGGCCTGAACAAGCGCGAATCCAGGGACATGATTGACGCCTTCTTTGCCATCATCAGCCAGGGGCTGGCCGCTGGGGAAGATGTCAAGCTGGCAAGTTTCGGCAACTTCCAGGTTCGCCTCAAGGCACTGCGGCCCGGGCGCAACCCGCGCACCGGCGAAATGATCCCGATCGCCGCGCGGCGCGTGGTGACTTTCCACGCCAGCCAGAAACTCAAGGATCAGATCCAGGGCGAGCAGGAGCGCGGCAACCTCCCGCAGGCTGCGGAAATGCCCAGTTACACCTTTTTGCCACCCCAGACTTGACCCTGTTCGGGATAATTGAAAAATTCTTTTGGTAGAGGGTGTACGCTGGGCCGTAACTTGCGGTAACCTACGAAGAGCAGCGTGCAACACGTTGATCTGTATGGAAAGCGGCCTTCTTCCCATTCCCGCCAAACGCTATTTCACCATTGGTGAGGCGGCGGATTTGTGCGGCGTAAAACCGCATGTGCTGCGTTATTGGGAGCAAGAGTTCACGCAATTGCGGCCCATGAAGCGGCGCGGTAATCGCAGGTACTACCAGCACCATGAGGTGCTGATGATCCGCCGCATCCGCGAACTGCTGTACGACCAAGGCTTCACCATCAGCGGCGCGCGCCTGCGGTTGCAGGAACTGGCGCCCTCCGGTGCGCAGCACGATGCGGACAGCCGCGCCGCAGATGCCGACACCGCGGCAGCTTATCTGGGCGCGGCGCCAGACGGCAAAGTCGCCGCGCCGCGACCGCAAAGCCAGCCCTGGCACGACTTGGCATTCGCGTTGCGCCGCGAACTGCACGCGATCCGCGATCTGCTTACGCCAGCGGCGGTTTAGACCGAACCGAAAAGAAAATCCGCCAGTGCCGGACGTTACCGGACGCTGGCGGATGAAGTGCTGGTCGGCGTGGCGGGATTCGAACTCGCGACCCCTTGCACCCCATGCAAGTGCGCTACCAGGCTGCGCTACACGCCGACAGAACTTGTAATTATAGCGTTCGAGGTATGGACTGGAGCGCCGTTCATGTTCAATCTGGCGCTCGCGCCAGGCGTGCGATCAGCGCTTTGCTAGCTGGGCCGTCTAGCGGAATCCACACGCGCAGCGGGTTGCCTGCCGCGGTTTCGATGGGCAGGCCTTCGGCGTTTTTCATCGCATCCAACCGCACGGTGCGGTTGCCTTGCGGGTGGATGATTTCCAGCCAGTCGCCCACGGCGAAGCGGTTTTTGGTTTCGACTTCGGCCCAGCCGTCCTGCACGTTTTTGACTGCGCCGACGAATTGGCTGCGCGTGCTGACCGAGTGGCCTGTTTCGTAATTCTGGTAGTCCTGCGCCGTGCGGCGTTCCAGAAAGCCGCTGGTGTAGCCGCGGTTGGCAAGTCCCTCCAGTTCGGTGATGAGCCGGGGGTCGAACGGGCGGCCCGCCACCGCGTCGTCGATGGCGCGGCGGTACACCTGCGCTGTGCGAGCCACGTAGTACAGGCTCTTGGTGCGGCCTTCGATTTTGAGCGAGTCCACACCGATGGCCGCCAGCTTGCCCACCAGTTCCACCGCGCGCAGATCCTTGCTGTTCATGATGTGGGTGCCATGCTCGTCTTCCATGATCGGCATCGGTTGGCCGGGGCGGCTTTCTTCTTCCAGAAGATAGACCTGCCGCGCTGCCGGGTGGAGCAGGGCGTTGCGCACCAGTGCATCGCCCGTGTTGGGATCGGTCTCGGCATCGAGCGTTTTGTAATTCCAGCGGCAGGCGTTGGTGCAGGTTCCCTGGTTGGGGTCGCGCCGGTTGAAGTAGCCCGACAGCAGGCAGCGCCCGGAATAGGCGATGCACAGCGCGCCATGCACGAACACTTCCAGTTCCACGTCCGGGCAGGCTTGGCGAATCTGCTCGATCTCCGCCAGGCTGAGTTCGCGCGAGAGGATGATGCGCGTGGCCCCGGCGCGCTGCCAGAACTTGACCGCCGCCCAGTTGGTCGTGTTGGCTTGTACCGAAAGGTGAATGGGCATGTGCGGCCACCGCTCGCGCACCAGCATGAGGAGGCCCGCGTCGGCCATGATGAGCGCGTCCGGCCCCAGCGCCACCACCGGCTCCAGATCGCGCAGGTACCCGCGCACCTTGTCGTTGTGGGCGATCAGGTTGCTGGCGAGAAAAAATTTCTTGCCGCACGCGTGCGCCTCGGCGATACCCTGGGCCAGTTGTTCCAGCTGAAACTCGTTGTTGCGCGCGCGCAGGCTGTAGCGCGGCTGGCCGGCGTAAACCGCGTCGGCCCCAAAGTCGAAGGCCGCGCGCATTCTGTCCAATCCGCCGGCGGGCAACAGCAGTTCGGGCGCTCTCATGGCGGCTATTGTCGCGGCGGCGTTTGCGAAGGGAGAAAACTCCTGAATTAATAGTTGTTTACATAATTTATATATGGTTTAACACTATGAAATATTCTGAAAATCATATGTGACATAGGCAATGAGCTATTTTTACGATAGCGCAAGCAAGCACAACGGGCCGACGCTGTTGCGCCGCCGCATCAAGAGGGGTTTGACAGACTGAATTCATTTGAATACGATTGAATCCATATGAAACCGAACGCCACCATGATCCCCGTCTCGGGCCGTTTGCCTGAGGATCTTTACCAATGGCTTTCCGGCTTGCCGCTGGAGGGCGCGACGACTTTCAGCGACAAGATGCGCGAGGCTATCGCCACGCTCAAGCGTTTGCACGACGGCGGAACGGACTATGTGGGCGCGCTGGCGATGCACCGCGATCTGGCGCGGGCGGCGCGCGACCGGCTGGCGGCCATCGAGCTTGACAGCGGCGCGCATTCCGAGGTGCTGGCCGCGATGCTGGAGCACGTTCCCGCCTTCGGCGCGGCACTGCAATCGGCGCGGCTGGACACGCTGGCCGATGCCCGCGCGCTGGAAGCGCAGCTTACCCGCCGCGCGTTGCAACTGGCCGAAACGCTGCTGCGCCAGATGCTCACTTCGGAGGCCGCCGCTTATGACCCGCTGGTCGTGCGGCACAATGCCAGCCGGCTCGTGGAGTTGGCGCAACGTATTTCCCAGTTCACCCCCAAGGAGAATGACCATGACCGATAGCCTGCGTACCCGTGTCCCTCAGCGGCATCGCCCAAACCGTGGCGCAAATGGCCGCGCCGGGGTTGGTAAAGAATGCCGAAGCGAGCGGGGAAAAAGACGCTTGAGGTGAACTGGTGCTTATCTCAACGTTGGCTGGGCTATAGTTCAATTAATCATAGAAGAAGTGCTTTCGAATGAGTGACACGATTTGGGTGCGCAGGAAATCCTATGTCGGAACCGATGCGTCTGGCGATGACTTTGACCACACGCTTTTTTGCAAAAACTCCGATGAGTTGGATGTATTGGCTGAATCTCTCGGAATGCGGAAGTTATCTGATTTTTTCGACACTACAGACTACCAGTACAACATGTCGGACGACGACTTACCCGAAACATGGATTGCCGAAAACGAAAAATAGTTTCAACCATCTGATGCGCTTCCAACCATGCGGAAGATCGTCGAGCAACTCAAAGCGGGGCAGGTTAAGGGAATCAAGGAAAAAATCCGGGCGGAACTGGTGGAAGAACTGGAGGACTGCCTTGCCAAAGTGACTGTCGCCGAGAGTGAGAAAGACCAGTTTCACTTCTGCATAGTCAAGTAGCCGCCGGATAATCCTGTGGCCCGCAGGACGGAATAAATCTTAGCGCAATTCCAGCAATCCTTGCTGCTATTTTTCGAGCAAGGAACACCATGAAAGCAATTCTTTTTTGGCGGTGTTCGTGATACTGATCACAGACGCCATACCGACCCAGAACGCCATCACCCTTGATTCAGAATATCTTTTGTGCAAATGAAACGTACCGCGCTGATTCTCCAGCTTCTTGCACTTCTCGCAAACCTGACCGTTCTCCTCGCGCCAGCGGAGAGTGTCTTGGCGCAAGCCGTTGTGTGGTTCGTTCCGTACCAGGCAGTCAACACACCGGCGCTTCTTCTCGCAGTCTGGTTCGGTATTGCGGTTCTTGTGATGCTTTTACTTCCACTACGATGGTCAGGGTCAAATGAGCTGTTCTTTGCGTCAGGTTTTGGTTTCTGCTTGGCGCTTGTGCTTGGCTATTTCAGCTTTCGCCTCTGTATGCTCCAGTTTGCCGCGGTGGTTGCCATTGGCAATCTGGCCCGCATACTGAGATCCAATCACAAGGAGCCGTGCGATGGGGCTTGATGCGGTGGAACTTGTGCTTGCCGTCGAAGACGAATTCGCCATCACAATTGAGGACGAGGATGCGCAAAGCATCACCACGCCCAGGCAGTTTGCCGATTATGTCGTCGCGCGGCTTGGCATGATTACCCAGAGCCAAGATCGCTGCCTTTCCCAAGCCGGTTTTTACCGGATACGCTCCGCTTTGGTACGGAATTTTGGCGCGCGGCGCAAGGATGTGCACCCGGATGCCCCGATCAGGCAATTTCTCAACAGAAATATACGGATTCAGTGGAGTCAACTGAGAAAGGCCATTGGAGCCACCCATTTTCCTGACCTGAAATGTAAAAAAATAATATCCTATCCCTTGTTGCTTGGTCTGCCATCGATTGGGGCAACGCTTCTGTTTCTCGGCAACGTGCCTGTTTCGGTGAACCTTTTGACTGCGCCGATTCTATGGATGTCGGCATGGGTCATTGCCCAAAGGTTTGCCGATGTCATACCCAAAAATTTACAAACCGTTCGAGCCATCGTTCCGTATGTCGGGATAGAGGGGAAAACCGAATGGACTCATGACTACATCTTGCAGCGGATTATTCAAATCACAGCGGAACAAACAGGAATACCCGTGGAGAAAGTTTTGCCCGACCTACATTTTATAGAGGATTTGGGTCTGAATTAATCAGCAATCCTGGATTAAACCTTGCTTATTTCAGAGTGATCGCATCTAAATTTCTTAAAAATCAACAAGCTGGCGATGGAGCACGGATGTAGGGGCGAAAGATTTTTCGCCCTTGCGCTCAAAAGAGCGACGGCGCTGGCAAGCAGACGCCGCAGGGCGAAAGATTTTTCGCCCCTACGAAGGCACAAGTATCATCTGTCACGTCAAAATCTATCGGGTTGATTTGGATGAAATTTAGATGCGATTGTCCTGTGCGTTTTATTCCGGTTTGCTTCACTTTTGATATCTTATTACATTCGTTGTATCTGAATTTATAAATATTTTATATTGTAATTTCATACAAAACTTGAACCGCGAGCTATGAAATTTGTAGTTGCTGGCAGAAGGAATAAAGTGCAGCACAATCCCCGCATTACTTGCTACAAGCCAAACTTGAGGCCGGTCAGCGTTGCCATCAGCATCATGGGATTGAGCGGAGACTGCTCGAAGCCAATCCATGACGTCTCCTCTTGCAACAACGTTTGATGGATTCCCGCCTTCGCGGGAATGACGGCGTATTTTTTCCGTCTTGAATGAGAACTGGAATTACATCATGGGCGGCGCGGTCTTGGTGGACTTTGCCCGTGCCGTCTTGCTCGAGGGCTTGGGTGTTCGCGCGGCTTTCGCTTTCGGGGTTGCAGCTTTGGCGGCGGATTTCCGGCTTGCCGGCGGTTTGGCTGCGCCAGCGGTTTTTGCCGCGCCTTTTTTCGTGGCGCTGGCCGCAACGGGCGCGCTCGCCGGTTTCGGCCCAGCAATCTGCTTTTTCTTCGCGGGCGCCTTTTTCGCGGCAGGCTCTTTTGCCACGGGTTTCTTTGCCTGCGGCGGCGCGGTCTCGATGGTCACGCCAAACAAGGCGGCCACGTCGGCATCGGCCAGCACGCGCTCGCTGCCGGCTGCCGCCTCGGTGATGGACAGATCGGTATCCGCAGAAATGAGTTCGCCGCGATCAACCCCGCGTAGCGTGAAGAGCAGATCGGGTTCGTGGTCAAGCCGGGCGCCCACGCCGTAGAGCGTGGCGGCCACGTGCTTGCACATATCCGCCCAGTCGGAGCAGGAGCACGACATTGTGATTTCCCTGGGTGCCGGAAACAATCCATCGTCCGGGCGGCAGACCCGCTCCATCACGTGCTTGGAGAGCTTGCCTTGCAACAGTTCGACGATGGAGCCGACCGAACCGGCGCAGTCCGCGCAGATGGCTTTCCAACGCGCCGGGGCGGCGACGGCCACGTCAATCTCCACCTTGTAAATCTCCGAGCCGCTGACCAGCGCCCGCACTTTTCCGCGCGCCAATTGCAGGTCGATTACCGAGCCATTGTTGACGTAGGCGCGCCCGCGCGGCAGCCGGTTGGCGAAGTCGGAATAGCGTTCCAGGTTGTCGCACCACGCTTTGCCCCAAAAGCTCTTGGCGATCTTGCGCCCTTCGATAACGACGGGCGAAACGGCGCGGCCCTGCTTCTTCAACTTGGCGACCTGCTTGGCCGCATCGGCGCGCCGCTTTGCAACCGGAACGTAGGCGGGGAATTCCCAAAAGCTCATGACATTTCCTTGGTTGTTGCAACCAAACCGCCGCCTGAATGCGCCGTCACCGGCCCCAGCATCTTGGCCGTAATGCTGCACAGTTCGGCAAAGATCGGTGCCTGAGCATTCGCCCGATAGTGTTTTTGATTACCCAGCACGGTCTGCACGATCAACCCACTGGCCTGCAACCGTGCCAGTTCGCGCTGCACCGCGCCGCTGCCGCCACTGGTCAGGGCGATCAGTTCCTTGGTGAAAAAACTGCGCTCCGGCTGGCCGAACAGCAACGCCAGCACGCGCTGCTGCGTGCCGGTAAACAGCGCGTCCGCCACGCTGGCAGGCGCAGGTGCGGCGGTGCGCAGCGCGGACTTGCGCGCCGGGGCTGAGGGACGGGGAGAAGTTTTTGTGCCCATTTCGGGTAATTAGGTACCCGAAATGGGTAATTTGCAAACATTGCCGCGATTGAACCTCTTGCCGTGGCGCAGGTGCAAGTTGGCGGACAGGCGATTCATCAACGCCGCGCCGTATTCGGCCCGGTCTTTGTCCTGCTTGAACGGGGCGATCTGCCGCCCCGTTCGCCAACAGGTTTCCAGCAACTGCATATTGACGGTCTGAAACGCCGCACTCCGGCTTACCGTGCAGGTGTGGGAGATTTGATCCAGCAAATCCTAATAGGTGGCGCTGAGTGTGAGTTGGCTCATGGCTTTTCACCGTGTTGCAAGTTTACACAGCAGGGCGGGGTGAACCCCGGCTTACGCTTGCTGGATTTTGTCCAGCTGATTGGCGGGCAATCCAGCAGGCGGAAGCACGGGCTTGCCATCAGCGTCGCAATCCTGCCCAATCACCACATAGCCGTCGCCCAGATTTTCGAAATCGTTAGCGAATGCGCACAAGGTGCGGATAACTGCATCCGGGTTCCACCCTGTCTTGTACTCAATGCGCTCGCCCTCTACCGTGCGCTGGCGCAGCAGATCGTTGAAGTTGATGGGCAGCCTAGTTGTTGCTTCGAATGGAAAGTTCACGATGGCGTACTTCTTGTCGGTTTCAGCGAGCACCATCAATAAATGAATTCAAAACGGCCGCGATTCGCCTGCGGCGTTCCTGCAAAAAAGCCTTGTAACTTCCCAGGTCCAGCAGGTAGGCATTTATCGGGATGCATTGTGTTTCAAAAGGTTTTTCGCCTATTTGCTCGATTAATGGTGGCATATATAGTATCAGAGCCTTGTCACTGATCGAGCGATTTGTCTTGCTACCGATAAAGGCCAGGTTAGCAATGTCATCCGCTTCGCGGGAAGTGAGGCTGTTTTTCAGCACGGCTTTGGGGAAGATGTGGTGAAACTGCAAGCGGTGCTGCGCACCGGAATGATCCAAAGCAATGGCAAGATGACTACGCCAGTCTTTTGCGCCAGCGGCGCGGAAGACCAGGAACATGGTCTTGAACAAAGCGCTGCGTTGGTTGCGGCCTTCCAGTTCCTCTGCTGCGATGTCAAGACGACCGAATTGCAGACGCAGCCGATCAATCAATTCGCTGACAGAACCGCCCTGTCTAACGATTGCCAGATCCTGATCTAGAATGGTTTCGCTGGAACCTCTGGAAAATCGCCCTTTGACATTGGCAACCAGTGCCCAATACCGTAATTGACGCGCATCCTCGCCGCTCAACACATAGTTTCGACGATGGCCAAAATAGGCCAGCACTACCAGTGAAAATGGTGATGACAACAATGCCGGACTGTCAATGCCAACATTGTTGCGCAGGAAATTCAGGGCGAAGTGCATGCCATCGCAGGCTTCCTTCCAGGATTTCTGCAATACATCTACGGTCAGATTACCGACCGTCAGGAATCGAGATTGACCCGTGGCGAACGCTATCAGATTCTTTAGGTGCAGACCAAGGTCAAGATCGAAGCCCGTTTTGGCGCAGGCGGTTTGAAAATCGAGGAAAATCTGAAGCGAATGTCGCCACTTGGCGGTAATCTGCGCCAAGGCCAAATCTGAGCTTCGTAACTTGGCTCCCAAGGAATTGACCCGAACAAAAATTTCCGTAACTTCGTCGTAGGAAAGCGTGCGCTCTAATACATCCATGCGATAGATGTACTTGCGGATTCCGCGCAACCTCGCCAAACGCTGGCTGTATTTTTCGTAACGAGGATCATTAAAATCGTTGATTCCGGCGCGCTTGAGAAATGGCGCGTCCTTATCGGTCTTGAATACCTCCGATACTTTGATCCAATGCGGTAACTGTTCCAGCTTCTTTGTTGCCACCACGAAGGTCATCTTATTGAATCGTTTAAGCAGTTCATCCTCACTCGAATCTGCCTCGTCGTCAATCAGTTCGCCATCGTCATCAACGTCTTCATCATCATCGGCGTTTTCCTGCACTTCAGTTACCACAGTCAATTGATCGGGATGTTCCAGGTTGAACAACAGATCAATGGGACGGAGGCGACCACGTACCGAAACAGGCTCGCCGCGAATGACTGCGGACAGCGAAGTCAGACGCTGCTGACCATCCAGCAACAGCAGTCGAGTGTCACGGTAGGAAGTCGAGTTTTGGCTGACAGCGAAATCCTGCAATGGAGCGGCCTCATTTGTTTCCCAGAGCAGGATCGCTCCTGAGGGATAGCCACGATAGAGTGAGTCCAGCAGGTCGCGTACTCGCGTGGATCGCCACACATACTAACGCTGCATCTCTGGCAGGCGAAGCTCGCCATGCTCGATCATGGATACAAGTGCTTCAACGCTTGCTTCGGACTTCTTGGTCATGGGTCTCTCTTGTCTGGATTCTCAAACATTGAATGGACGGAGGCGAACGGGAGACGATCAGCAGAGCTTATCAGGCAGGCAACCGGGCATGGCTATTTGGAAATGTCAAATCTCCCTCATCGCCGCATCCAGATCCAGCCGGACCAGGTTCAGCAGTTCCCGGTCGCCCAGCTCGGTCAGGTTGATTTCGCCGCCGCTGCCCAGCAGTTGCTCGGCCATTTCGCGTTTGGATTCGATCAGCGTGTCGATGCGCTCTTCGATGGTGCCGCGGCAGATGAGTTTGTGGACCAGCACGTTGCGCTTCTGGCCGATGCGAAAGGCCCGGTCGGTGGCCTGATTTTCAACCGCCGGGTTCCACCAGCGGTCAAAGTGAACGACGTGCGAGGCCGCCGTGAGCGTCAGGCCCGATCCGCCGGCTTTGAGCGACAGCACGAAAAACGGCGCGCGCTCGTCTTCCTGAAAGGTTTGCACCAGTTGCTTGCGTTGGGCGATGGCGGTGTCGCCGCTAAGCGACAGGCCGGGCCGGCCAAAGACTTGGGCGAGTTCGGCGCACAGCGGTTCGATGACTTCGGTGAACTGGGTGAACACGAGCAGTTTTTCCTGCCGGCTGGCGATGGTGGCGGCGATCTCGGCCAGCCGCGCGAACTTGCCGCTGTTCTGGCTCGGCCAACCGCTGCTGCCGCCGATGCCGTGGGCGGCGTGGTTGCAGATTTGCTTGAGGCGCATCAGCGTGGCCAGCACCAGCCCGCGCCGGCTCATGCCGTCGCTCGATTCCTTGAGTTGCCGCTCGAACGCCTCCACCGCCGTTTGATAGAGCGCCGCCTGTTTGCGCGTGAGGCCGCACCAGGCTTTCACTTCGGTTTTGTCGGGCAAATCGGCGATCACGCCGCAGTCGGTTTTCATGCGCCGCAGGATGTAAGGGGCGATCAGCTTGCGCAGCGGCGCGTAGGAGGGTGGCGTCTGGGCGGCCATGCGTTTGGCAAAACCGGCAAATGCCTTGGCCGAGCTGAGCGAGCCCGGATTGATGAAATCGAAGATCGACCACAGATCGGTCAGGTTGTTTTCGACCGGCGTGCCGGTGAGCGCGATGCGCGCTTGTGCCTGGATTGCCTTCACCGCGCGGGTCTGCTTGGCGCCCGGATTCTTGATGCTCTGCGCCTCGTCGATGACGGCCATGCGCCAGCGGGTCTGGCCGATCCACGCCAGCCTGAGCAGCGTCGCATAGCTGGTGACGACCAGGTCGCTGGCGGCCAGGATTTGTTCGGGCGCTCTCAACTGCGCTGCCGGGCTGAATGCGGGATGGGCGACGAACACCCGCAGCGACGGCGCGAAGCGCTCCGCCTCTTGCGCCCAATTGGCTAGCAGCGAGGCGGGGGCCACAACCAGGCTTGGATTTGCCAGGCTCGGTGGTGCCGGTTCATCATCCTGCTGCCGCGTCATCGTCAGCAGCAGCGCCAGCACTTGCAGCGTCTTGCCAAGCCCCCTGTCGTCGGCCAGGCATGCGCCCAGGCCAAGCCGGGTCAGCAAGCCGAGCCAGCGCACGCCCGCATCCTGATAGGGGCGCAAAGTGGCCTTCAGCGCCGCGCCCGGCAGTGCGTTGGCAAGTGTTTCGGGGCGGCGGCAAGCTGCCAGCGTTTCGGCCAGCCAGCCGCCCGCGTGGACCTGCCCCCAGGCGGCGGTATCGGGCGCGGCGGCGTGTTCGCCGTTGCCTTCGATATCCGCGCCGGCCAGCAGCCGCATGGCCTGGCCGAAAGAAATGCCCTCTGTGCGCGCGAGCCGTTCGATTTCGGCGTAACGCGCGAGCGCGGCCTGGAGCTTGCCGTGATCGACGGCAATCCACTTGCCGCGCAGCATCGCCAGCCCATCGGTCGCCGCCACCAGCTTTTCGATTTCTTCACGCGAGAGCGTTTCGCCGTCGAGCGTCACCTCCACCGTGAAATCGAGCAGTTGCCTGGCGCCGACCTGCGTGGGCGCGCGGGCTCCCACGGTCGCTTCCACCCTGGGCTGGCTTGGCCGCGCGCCCGGCCAGCCGGCGGGCATACGCACCACCAGCCCGGCTTGCTCCAGCGTTGCCACATCGGTGAGCAGGCGCATCGCCTCGGAGGGCGTCCAGCGCAGCGGATGAAAAATCTCGCCGGAATCGACTATCGCCTTCAACCACGCGCAACTTTCGCTGGCGCGGCTGACCGGCTCCAGCAGCTTGAGCAGTTCGGCCTTCGCCCCGGCGCCGGCGTATTCGCGCAGCGCCGCGCCCAGCGGGGCGTGGCGCACCTGGCCGTGCGCGGCAAGCCCCGGCGCATAGGTGGCGAGAAAGGCAAACGGCCGCTCGGCATCCTTGCGGTTTTCAGCAAGATGAAAATGTACCCGGCCCACGTGCCGCCACTGGCTATCGTGCGCGGCCAGAAAAGCATCCAGGCCCGCGCCGCTGGCGGCCAGTTCTTCGTCAAAAGCCTGGGCCAGTTCCCGCCACAGCGCTTGGAGCGCGGCGGCATTGAGATATTCGCCGCCTTGCATCGGTGGCGCCTGGCTGGCAAGGGCGGCAAGCTCCTCCTCGTCAGGCTGCGGCGCGCCTGATTCCCCCGCGCGGCAACGGGCCGCGATGAAGCTGGTGGCCCATGCCCGCCAGAACGCGAGATCCGCCGGCAGCCGCGCGCGCGTTTCGCCTAGCCCCAGTTGCAGCAAACCATGCCCCGCGCCGCGCCCAAACGCGGCCTCCAGCCGCGCGGCCATGCCGTCATCAAGCGGCGCAGGCGCCTGCGAGCGTTCCAGACGCAACGCGCCGCGCGGGGTGATGACAGGAGTCAATGACACAGGGGGCAACGACATGAAAAGCCGCTCTTCATCTTGGCTGGCATCAGGTCACATCCCATCCGGCGCCTGCCCGCCACTGGCGGTCGAAGCTATCGCTCGCCGCGAGCGCCGCCAGCACGGGCAGCAGGAATTTGCGCAACGCTCCGATTACCGCCGCCAGCGTGATTGGCTCCAAGATGTTCTTGCGCCGAAAGGCCGACCACTGTTTGTTCTTTTGCTTGTCCAGCGCGAACTCGCCGGTCAGGCCGAGCGGCGGAACTGGCGGAATGTTTGTACTCCGCCGTTCGAACGTGGCGCAGATCGCCCGCGCCAGCACCGCCCCGTCGAAGTCCGAATGCCGAGCCAGAATCCACAGATCGAAGTAATCCTTCATCCGGCTGTTGAGGATACCAAGCGAAGCCATCGCTTCCAGCTTTTCGGCGGCGACCGTGTGGCGGGGATAAACCAGAAGCTGCGGTGATGGCATTCCTTCGAGGATGACCGGGTACTGCGCATCCTCCGGGCCAGGCACGACGGCATCGCCCCGAAGCCGATGTCGATCTGCACCGGGCAGCGCGTGCCGTCCAGCAGCCCCATCAGCGTGATCCGAACGCCCGCGTAGTTGGCCTCTTTGCGGATTTCGGCAGCCTTTGCCGTGCCGGTCTGAAACACAATGCCGTCATCGTTTTCAATCTGGCTGATCTGCCGGAACAGGTTTTCCAGATGCGGCAGATCGGCGCAGCCAAAGCCCAGCAGGTCGGCATCGTGCGTCGGACGATGCGGCACGTCGAACCAGATGGCGAACAGCAGCGCTCCCTTGAGCAGAAACTGCCCACGCTGCCCGGAAACGCTCAGGCGGTACAGCATTCGCTCCAGCGCGTAGCGCGTCAGCAGCAGGTTGAAGTCGAGCTTTTCGGCGCGGGCCTTGTCCAGAAGCAGGGCGCGAACCGACGCTGCACTGTGGCGCGTGGCGTTGCACCGGTTCATGTCAGGCTTTCCAGATAAGGCCGCATCACATTGGCCACGCGGTCGATCTTGGCGCAGCGCCAGATCTGGTCACTGGTCATGCGCCTGGCGTTCCAGGCTTCACGCAGCGCCTCCAACGCCACGTCCAGGCCGATCTTGTTGCGGTACTTGAAGCAGTCGGCCACGGTCTTGGCGACGCCGGTGACGCGAACGGTGACGCCATCGACGACGTGTTCCTCGACGCCTTCGGACAGGGCCGCGCCCGAGAAGCGCACCAGGCGCAGTGATGGATAGTCGAGTTTGGGCGTGGCCGCTTTGTTATCGATGGCCAGCCAGACCTCGAACGGGGCCTGCGTCGTCAGGTTGTGAAAACGCAGCGCCGACAGCAGGCACACAATGCCCTTGGGCACACGACGGGCGACTTCGGCCAGCGTGCCGTGCGCCGACACCGGGCGCGCCGTGAGGCCGTACAGGCCGCGCCCGACGCGCTCCAGTTGCCCGCGCCGCACCGCCCGCGTCAGGGCCACCCGCGGGATGCCCAGCGGCGTCAGATCGTTCGGGCGCACCAGTCCTCGCGCGCGCGCCAGATCGAGCAGTTTGTCGGCAGTCGTGTCCATTGTCGAACCCATTGTTCCATAACATCGGTAAATGTCAATAAACACTAATGGACAGGAGCCAACGCCGTTGGGTGCATCCCCGGATGACGAGAACGCCCCACTGACGGATCGAGGCCAAGCGTACCCCGCATGTGCCAGGGCGGCGGTGCTGTCGTGGTTTCCCGCACGTCTCCCTGCTGCTTCAGATATTAAGCGTGCTTATGCACGCCACCGGGCCAAGCAATCCATCAGTGCTGCTGTCGTATCCAGAACTCTTCGAGATCACGAAAAACCCTCAACAGAGGAATCGCTGTCGTCGTGTATTCAAGGCCATACCGTGTCCGCAATTCGTTCAGCACCCACACGTCCCAGGCGGCATACAACTCCTTCAAACTTGATGCGGGATCGTCCAGTTCATCCGGCAAGCCGCAACTGGAAAAATCGCTCAGGTAACTTTCGTTGGTGATCAGGCAGTCATCAAAACTGTAGTCGAGTACCTCACGAAAAAATCGTCGGGCTGTGTTCTCGTACAAATCGACATGATCCTGAGGCGCGACAGTGATTTTCTTTTCAGTCATCGCGTCTTCAATCAGCGGCCTGCGGCACGGAACAGTTTGCGGAACTCGCGCCCCGGGCGATTGCGAAACGCTTCCTTGACCACGACCCGGCCATCGAATGCACTGTCCAGCGCCGGGCCGACCGGCGTGTCGTCGTCAATGCCGTGCATGGTGCGACGAACCTCTGCCGGGCGGACATCGCCCAGTGTTTCAAACAGCGCAGAAAACCCCGGTCGATCCCATTGATCGAATAGATCATCCGCTGGTGTCAACTTCACAGTTCCAGCGTCGATTTCCGCCATCTGCGTTTTGAGAGAGTCACTGATTTCCGCTGCCTTTTCGGGGCCACCGTGAAAACACAAGTCGTCCAGAATGCCCTGAATGATCTGCCCCAGCAAAACCTCGTTGCAGCGGCCTTTCATGACGGCGTTGCCGTAGCCCCTCGCATCAATGTCATCTTCGGTGATGCTCAGTTCTTCGCAGAGGCGCAGCGGCAGTTCTAGCAATTCGCGCACTGGCGTCAGCGATACCGGCCACTTGATGCGCTCCCCGGCCTTGACGGCATAATCTTTGGCATCGAATTCCAGCACTGGCCCGATGCCGTGAAGCTCCAGGCCGTGCACCGAACGCCAAGTTTGCGAATGGGTATCGAGCGCCCACGCCCAATACAGTTCAAGGTATTCGATACCGGTATCGTCAACAGGGTTGCCAGTTTTTCGTGACGGTAGCGGCCCTTTGCGGGCTTCCTCGCACAACTGGACTGACCAGTTCCTGCGGAATACCGCATGTAACTCTGGGCAGGCATCGAACAGCTTGAGGATGTCCACGAGCGTCAAGTCCGGGTGCAGATCAACCGGCTCGAACAGATAGGCCACCGCATCTTCGGCAACGTTGCGGACAACGGGTTCGTCGGCATCGCGGTCAAAGTCGCGGCGGATGACCGAGTAGCTTGACGCGTCGCGCAGTGCTACGGGACGGGCGCTGCCCGTGACACATCGTTGTGTTCGCTCTTGTAGTGGCCAAGCACGTAGGAGCGCAACGAGCGTTCTTTCGCATCCGCTCCGGCCGCCTTGTTGTAGGCCACGCGATGCGCTGGCACCAGCAGAGTGGTGATGGCATCGACCAGCGTCGATTTGCCCGAACCGATGTCGCCCGTGAGCAGGCCATTGCGGCCATCGGGTTCATAGCGCCAGACGCGCTTGTCGAAAGTCCCCCAATTCAGCACCTCCAGCCGTTGCAAACGGAATCCGACGCGGCTGTCATCGGCCACATAGTCGAGGCCGAGTGTTGGGGCATCATCAGGCATCCGTGACCTCCCGCGCCGTACTTTCTCCCGCCAGCGCCGTGCGATAGCTTTCCAGCCGTTCATCGAAACCTGCCAGCCACTGCGCATCGATAAAGGCCTTCAGGATGCGGCGCACCTCGTAACGATCCCCGTCTTTCTCGCTACTTGCCGCAGGTTTGAGCCGGCGCAGAAATCCCAAGTCAGCCACCTTGGTGATCGTCGCATTGACTTGATCGATAAGTCGTGCTTCGTTCGTCCCTTCGGGCAGGAATACCTGGATCATCTCGGCGATTTCGTCCCGCGTGAGCACCAGCCGCGTGTCACCGCCGCCCGCGTCGAATTCGGCCATGCGTTTTCTGAGCAGGGCCAGCATCAAGCTCACGGCGTAAGACAGCGGCCGACGTACCACAAGCCGTGGCAGGCGCAGCACGCCTTCGGATTCGTCCGGATCTGGGCGGCCTTTCAGGAAGGCATAACCTTCCGCCTCATCCAGTATCAGATCCAACAGCAGCACCGCGGATTGTTCACGCACCCGCGCCTGCAAGCGCAACAGGCTGGCCCATAGACGCTCGTCGTCATCACGGTAGAGCACACCCTTGAGCAGCAGCACCATCAGTTGCGATAGTTCGGGAACGGTCGGCAGAGCGCTGGTGGGAGCCTGACTCGAATCGTCCTCGTGCAGCGCGTCGTTCACGTGTTTTTCTCCCTGAGTGCCGAGCCTGGGCGTGTGAAAATCACGCGGGGCAGACGCGCTTCGCGCATCACTGGCGTACCCGTCGTTGTCTGCGATTGCCAGTGTACAGGTTCCTCCACGGTTTCATCCATGAGCGCGCGCAAGCCATTGAGCGCGTCACCGTCATCGCCGGCGTGCGCCAATTCCAGATAAGCCACCAATTCAGCCAACCCTTGCCGCAAAGGCGCATCTGCCAGCAACTCACCCAGGGTGATTTGCGACTGGCGGCGCAATGCGCTCTGGATTGCCGAACGCAGACGCGCCTTGTCCACGACAATCTGGCCGAACAGTTGCGCGGTGTCAATGTCGTCCTCGCCGGCCATGAGCGTCAAGTCCGCCAAACGCGATTTCATGCCGGGCGTGAACAATGGCCGCTCCAGCGGTAATTCGATGTCTGCATTCATCGCGTCGAGGTGCATCGGTACCCACGAAAGGCAGCTCGGTCAGCGACAGCAGTCAGGCAATGGCCTTCTCGGTGGCCGGGGTCAGGTCAAACTGCGCCTCGTCCGTGCCCGATTTGTAGAACTTGCGCAACCAGCCCTTGTCGGGCGCGCACCAGTCGGTCAAAAAACCGCTGGCCCCCTTGGCATTGGGATACGCATCAGGCCCCAATTGCTCGCGCAACGCGAACAACTCGTCCTCCAGCGCCTCGGCAAGATCCGCCCCACTGATCACGCGTACATTCGGCGCGACAAATACGCGATGAAGAAAACTCGCCACCAGCGGCGCGTGAGGCGACGCAAGCAGACGCCAAGCAGGATGCCGGTCGCGCAGCGTGGTAAGGGTGGCGTGATTCACAACGGATAACTCGAGGCATCGAAAAGTCTCATCAAACTTTATTTTGTATAACTCAACATGGTTTTGCAGTACGGCGGTAGTTTTTTCTGCCATCGGTATCACTTGATCGATTGCCTCTGTACAGAACAATTTGTGGAACGCTTGCATCCTGTCAAGAATCCACACACTATCATATCATCAATTCGATGATATGATGTGTCCAATAAAAAGCAGTCAATCTTCCATATTTTTAATGGCTGTCGCCGGCCGCAGGCAAGGAATCTGCAAATATGCGTCCTCAACACGTCGAAAGTCTGAGTCAAGCCCAGCGCGAGCGGCTGGCGTACATTGACTTCCGGCTCTATTTTTTCGGCGAGATAGGTCGCCCCGATTTGATCGACCGCTTTGGCGTCGCCCCGGCAGGCGCGACGCGCGATCTGGCGCTGTACCGCGAAGTTGCGCCCAGAAACATTGAGTTCGACGGCAGCAGCAAGGTGTACCGCATTGGCAAGCAGTTCGCGCCCTTGTTCGTGCATGCCCCGCAGCGCGTACTGTCCGCGCTGGCCTTGGGTTTTGGCGATGGCGTGAACGCGGCTTCTGCACCACTGCTGCCTTGCGAATCCCCTACGGCGCTGAGCCATCCCAAAATGAGCGTGCTGGCCCCGGTCTGCCGTGCCATCCACGCCAAGCGCCCGCTTGCCATCCGTTACCACTCGGTGAGCAGCGGCAAATCGCAGCGCGTCATCGTGCCCTTCGCTTTGGTGGATACCGGCCTGCGCTGGCACGTCCGCGCCTTTGACCGCAAGAGCGGCGAGTTCCGTGATTTCGTCCTCACTCGCATCGAATCCCCCGCGCTGCTGGATGAAGACCCCAGCTCCCACGAGCGCCCGGACAACGACATCCAGTGGACGCGCATCGTCGAACTGGATTTCGTGCCACACCCGCGCCTGACCCGCCCCGAAATTATCCGCATGGACTACGCGATGGAAGGCAACGCGATCCGTATGCGCGTGCGCGCAGCCGTGGCCGGATACATGCTGCTGCGCTGGAGCGTGGATTGCTCGCCCGACCACGGTCTGACCGAAGAACAGTACCGCCTGTGGCTGGCCGACCCGCTGGCGCTGTACGGCGTTGAAAACACCAAGCTCGCGCCCGGCTATCAAGCTCCAAGGAATCCCAAAAACGATAAGGAAAGCAGATGACACAGCAGCAGCTTCTGACGCATTACCAAAGTCAATATGTCGCGTGGCTACTCACCCGCCGTGCTGCGGGCGATTCCGTTGAATCGCTGGCCTCGACGCTGGTTGATTCACAGGTCGATCTCAACCCGCATCAGGTTGATGCCGCATTGTTCGCCTGCCGCAATCCCCTGTCGCGCGGCGTGATCCTGGCCGATGAAGTGGGCCTCGGCAAGACCATCGAAGCGGGTTTGGTGATCTCGCAACGCTGGGCAGAGCGGCGGCGCAAGATACTCATCATCGTCCCGGCCAACCTGCGCAAACAGTGGCATCAGGAGTTGCAGGACAAGTTCGGGCTGCAAGGCCTAATTCTGGAGGCCAAAAGCTACAGCGTCATCCGTAAGCAGGAACAGCAGACCCCTTTCCTGATGGCATCGGGGCCGATCATCTGCTCCTATCAGTTCGCCAAGGCCAAGGCTAATGACATCAAGGACATCGCATGGGATCTGGTTGTGCTCGACGAAGCGCATCGCCTGCGCAATGTATACAAAACCAGCAACGTCATCGGCAAAACGCTCAAGCAGGCTCTGGCGCATGTTCCTTCCAAGGTGCTTCTCACCGCAACGCCACTGCAAAACTCGCTGCTGGAACTCTACGGCCTTGTCAGCATTATCGACGACCGCGTCTTTGGCGACCTTGACAGCTTCCGCTCGCAGTTCACCGCGCAAGGCCGGGGTCAGGCTTTCGGCAATCTGCGCCAACGTCTGGCCCCTGTTTGCAAACGCACCTTGCGCAAGCAAGTACAGCCCTATGTTTCGTACACAGCGCGCAAGGCCATTGTTGAAGAGTTCACGCCTTCAGGCGAAGAACAAGAGCTGTCTCGCCTTGTCGCCGATTACCTGCGCCGCCCCAACCTGAACGCGCTGCCCAACGCGCAACGGCAACTGATCTCGCTAGTTCTCTGGAAACTGCTGGCATCCAGCACACATGCCATTGCTGGTGCGCTTGAAACAATGGCGAAGCGGCTTCAAGGTGTTTTGGACGAGTCGCCTGTGGTTGATCTCACCGATGAATTGGACGAAGACTATGAATCGCTGGATGAAACTGCCGAAGAATTCCCCGCTGATGAAAGCGATCCGCTCGCGCCACCTGACCAGAATGAGCGCAACGCCATCGCAAGCGAGATAAACGAGCTACACCACTTCAAAACACTGGCGACCAGTATCCACGACAACGCCAAAGGCAAGGCGCTGCTCACGGCTTTGGACAAAGCGTTTGCCGAACTGGATCGGCTGGGCGCAGCAAAGAAAGCCATCATCTTCACCGAATCCCGGCGCACGCAGGAATACCTGCTTACCCTGCTGGCTGACACGCCCTACGGCGACGGCATCGTCCTGTTCAATGGCACTAACAGCGATACGCGCGCCCAAGCCATCTACAAGGACTGGATCAAACGACACCAAGGCACCGACCGCATCACGGGTTCCAAGACCGCAGATACCCGCGCCGCGCTGGTCTAACACTTCAAGGAACGCGGTACGGTGATGATCGCCACCGAAGCCGGGGCCGAGGGCATCAACCTTCAATTCTGTTCGCTTGTCATCAATTACGACCTGCCGTGGAACCCGCAGCGCATCGAACAGCGCATTGGTCGCTGCCACCGCTACGGGCAAAAGCATGACGTGGTGGTGGTCAACTTCGTGGATCGCAGCAATGAGGCCGATGCTCGCGTGTATGAACTGCTGGCGCAGAA
>JAIRVJ010000098.1 GCA_031253955.1 Burkholderiaceae bacterium
TGTTCGGGCCTAGGGCTTCGACGTTGATCGCCTTGGGTTTCAGCAGTTGGGTTTGCATCGGCTTCTATTTCCTCTCAATACCCCCGGTTCGTTACACCGGTAAGGCTGGGGCCATCGCAACGCCCTGCGATGGGGTAAAACAAAACACGGAAAGCGCGGGGAGCGGCCCGCGCCCGCGCCGTCCGTGGATTAACGCGAGTACAACTCGACGATGAGCGATTCGTTGATGTCGGCGCCGAACTCGTCACGGTCGGGAGCTTTCTTGAAAGTGCCTTCGGCCTTGTCGGCATTGACCTCGACCCAGCCCGGAAAGCCGATTTGCGCGGCCAGTTGCAGTGCTTCCTGCACCCGCACCTGTTTTTTGGACTGCTCGCGCACGGCCACCATGTCGCCGGGCTTGACCTGCAACGACGGGATATTGACCGACTGGCCGTTGACCAGAATCGCCTTGTGGCCCACGAGCTGACGCGCCTCGGCGCGGGTCGAACCGAAGCCCAGGCGATAAACCACATTGTCCAGGCGCGACTCGAGCAGGAACAGCAGGTTCGCGCCGGTGTTGCCCTTGCGCCGTTCGGCCTCGGCAAAGTAGCGCCGGACTTGCTTTTCCAGCACGCCGTACATGCGCTTGACCTTTTGTTTTTCGCGCAGTTGCAAGCCGTAGTCGGACGTGCGCTGACCCGACGTGCGGCCATGCTGGCCGGGTTTGGAATCGAACTTGGCCTTGTCGCTGATCGAGCGCCGCGCGCTCTTCAAAAACAGGTCGGTGCCTTCGCGGCGGGAGAGTTTGGCCTTGGGGCCGAGGTAACGTGCCACTTGAATCTTCCTTTATTGCATATCTGCCGCGCATCGGTTGGGGTGCGCGGGAGCCGGTGGCCAATTGGCGCGTCGGCAGTGGGCTTGGTTGAAAAACGACAGCAATCAAATGCGGCGGCGCTTTTGCGGGCGGCAGCCGTTGTGCGGCACCGGCGTGACATCGGCAATCGAATTGATGCGGATGCCCAGCGCAGCCAAGGCGCGCACCGACGATTCGCGCCCCGGGCCGGGGCCTTTGATTTCCACATCGACGTTCTTGATGCCTTGCTCCATCGCCGCGCGGCCAGCCGATTCCGAGGCCACCTGGGCCGCGAACGGCGTGGATTTGCGCGAGCCTTTGAAGCCCTGGCCACCCGAAGACGCCCACGACAGCGCGTTGCCCTGCCGGTCGCTGATGGTGATGATGGTGTTGTTGAACGACGCATGCACATGCGCGATGCCGTCGGAGATGTTCTTGCGAACCTTCTTGCGGACGCGCTGGGCGGCGTTGCTGCTGGCGGGTGCCTTGGCCATAGGGTGGTGCTTCCTTGCAGTTTATTTTTTCAGCGACTGGGCGGCGCGGCGCGGCCCCTTGCGGGTGCGCGCGTTGGTGCGCGTGCGCTGGCCGCGCACCGGCAAGCCCCGGCGATGGCGCAGGCCGCGGTAGCAGCCGATATCCATCAGACGCTTGATGTTCATCGTGGTTTCGCGGCGCAGGTCGCCTTCGACCGTGTGCTGGTTGACCTGGTCGCGCACTTTTTCCTGCTCGGCGTCGGTCAGATCCTTGATCTTCTTGGAATAGGCAATGCCGCAGGCGTCGCAGATCTTGCGGGCGCGGGTGCGGCCTATGCCGTAGATGGCGGTCAGGCCAATTTCGGCGTGTTGGTGCGGCGGAATGTTGATACCGGCAATACGGGCCATTGGGTAAAGTCCTCTACCAAAGAATGGGTTGTGTGGGCAATCAGCCCTGGCGCTGCTTGTGCCGCGGGTCGGTGCAAATCACGCGCACCACGCCCTTGCGGCGGATAATCTTGCAGTTGCGGCAAATCTTTTTTACCGATGCGGAAACTTTCATCACATTCTCCTGTCTTACACCGTGATCTTGAAATGAGCCTTTTTAAGCAATGACTCGTACTGTTGGCTCATCATGTAGTTTTGCACCTGGGCCATGAAATCCATGGTCACCACCACCAGAATCATCAACGACGTGCCGCCAAAGTAAAACGGTACATTGTATTTGAGGATCAAAAACTCCGGCAGCAGGCACACCAGCGTCACGTAACCGGCGCCGACCAGCGTCAGGCGCATCAGGATTTTGTCGATATAGCGGGCGGTTTGTTCGCCGGGCCGGATGCCGGGCACGAAAGCGCCGCTCTTCTTCAGGTTATCAGCGGTCTCGCGGCTGTTGAACACCAGGCCGGTATAGAAAAAGCAGAAAAAGATAATCGCCATCGCATACAGCAGCACATAAATCGGCTGGCCGGGCGTCAGCGAGGCGGCAATGTCCTTGAGCCAGCGCATCGAATCACTCGAACTGAACCAGCCCACCGCAGTAGCGGGCAGCAGGATGATCGACGAAGCGAAGATCGGCGGAATCACGCCCGACATATTGAGCTTGAGCGGCAGGTGCGACGACTGTCCGCCATAGACCTTGTTGCCCACTTGCCGGCGCGCGTAGTTGACTAAAATCTTGCGCTGCCCGCGTTCGACCCAGACCACGAAATAGGTCACCACACAGACGATGGCAAAAATGAAGATGGCCGCGATGATGCTCATGGCGCCGGTATTGATCAGCGTCAGCATTCCAGCGAAAGCGTTGGGCAAACCTGCGGCGATACCGGCGAAGATGATGATCGAGATGCCGTTGCCCAGGCCGCGCTCGGTAATCTGTTCGCCCAGCCACATCAGAAACATCGTGCCGGCGGTCAAACTCACCACCGCCGTGAACTGAAAGCCCAGGCCGGGATGAATCACCATATTCGGCACCGACTGCAACCAGACCGCGATGCCGAACGACTGGAATAGCGCCAGCCCTACTGTGCCGTAGCGCGTGTATTGGGTAATCTTGCGGCGGCCCGCTTCGCCTTCTTTTTTAAGCTGCTCGAAAGTCGGCACCACGTAGGTCATCAACTGCATGATGATCGACGCGGAAATATAGGGCATGATGCCCAGCGCGAATACCGTGAACCGCTTGAGCGCGCCGCCTGAGAACATGTTGACCATGCCCAGCAAGCCGCCTTGCTGCTGGTCGAACTGATGCCGCAGTTGCTCCGGGTCGATACCGGGCACGGGGATGTGCGCGCCGATCCGGTAAACGACCAGCGCGAGCAGCAAAAACACCAGCCGGCGACGCAGGTCGCCGTACTTGCCGGTTTTCGAGGTCTGGTTCGCGTTGCTGGCCATTACGGAATTGCTCTGGATTCGAGGGGTGTTGCGGCTCAGGCCAGCGCGCCGCCCGCGGCCTCGATGGCCGCCTTGGCGCCCGCCGTGGCGTTGATGCCGGTCAGCTGGACGGCGCGGGTCAGCGCGCCGCTCTTGATGACCTTGACGGTCTTGACCAGTTGCTTGACCAGCCCGGCTTGTTTGAGCGTGAGCAGATCAACCTCGGTCAGCGCCAGGCGCTCCAGATCGGCCAGCGTGATTTCAGCGCGCTCGCGCAACGCCGCCGATTTAAAGCCGCGCTTGGGCAAGCGGCGTTGCAGCGGCATCTGGCCGCCCTCGAAGCCGACCTTGTGATAGCCGCCCGCACGCGACTTCTGGCCTTTGTGACCGCGCCCGGCGGTCTTGCCCAGCCCGGAGCCGATGCCGCGCCCGACGCGGCGGCGCGCACGCTTGGCGCCTGCGGCGGGTTTGATGGTGTTGAGTTCCATGTCGGCGCTTTCCTTCAAACGATTTTGACCAGGTAATCAACCTTGGCGATCATGCCGCGCACCGCTGGCGTATCTTCCAGCTCGCGCGTGCTGTTCAATTTACCCAGACCCAAGCCGCGCACCGTGGCGCGGTGCTGCGCCTTGCAGCCGATGGTGCTGCGCACGAGTTGCACTTTCAGGGTTTTCTTGCCGTCTGCCATTTCGTCAGCACTCCTCAGGCGAACAATTCTTCCACCGGCTTGCCGCGCTTGGCGGCTACTTCGGCGGGGGTGGTGCAGTTGGCCAGCGCATCAAACGTGGCGCGCACCATGTTGTAGGGGTTGCTCGAGCCGTGGCTCTTGGCCACGATGTCGGTGATGCCGACCACCTCGAACACCGCGCGCATCGGGCCGCCGGCAATAATGCCCGTGCCTTTGGGGGCCGGGGCCATGATGACCGTGGCCGCGCCGTGGCGGCCAGACACGTTGTGGTGGATCGTGCCCTCTTTGAGCGACACGCGGGTCATGTTGCGGCGCGCTTCTTCCATCGCCTTTTGCACGGCGGAGGGCACTTCCTTGGATTTGCCCTTGCCCATGCCGGCGCGCCCGTCGCCATCGCCCACTACCGTAAGCGCGGCAAAGCCCAGAATGCGGCCACCCTTGACCACCTTGGTCACGCGGTTGACCGCGATCATTTTTTCGCGCAGACCGTCTTCGGGACCGTCGCCTTGCGCTGTTTTCGCCTGAAACTTGGCCATATTGGTTAGCTTTCCGTGATGTCGGTCAGAACTGGAGACCGGCTTGGCGCGCGGCTTCGGCCAGCGCCTTCACGCGGCCGTGATAGGCGAACCCGGCGCGGTCGAACGCCACTGCGCTGATACCGGCGGCCTTGGCGCGCTCGGCAATGCGCTGGCCCACGCCCTGCGCGGCGGCGGCATTGCCGCCCTTGCCGTGCCCGCCCAGCGCCTGACGCACCTGGGCTTCCGCCGTGGAGGCGGCAGCCAGCACGCGCGCGCCGTCGCCGGAGATAACGCTGGCATAGATATGCGCGTTGGTGCGATGCACCGTCAGCCGCGCCGCGCCCTGTCCGGTAATGCGGATGCGGGTTTGGCGCGCACGGCGCAGACGCTGGTCTTTTTTGTTCAGCATGATGAGCGTCCTTATTTCTTCTTGGTTTCCTTGATGACGACCTTCTCGTCGGCGTAGCGGATGCCTTTGCCCTTGTAAGGCTCAGGCGGGCGCACGGCGCGAATTTCAGCCGCAATCTGGCCGATGCGCTGGCGATCCGCCCCTTTGAGGACGATTTCGGTCGGCACCGGCGTTGCCACCGTAATGCCGGCGGGCATCTGGATGTCCACCGGGTGCGAGTAGCCCACCGACAGGTTGAGCTTGTCGCCCTGCGCCTGGGCGCGGAAACCCACGCCGACCAGCGTCAGCTTGCGCTCGAAGCCCTGACTGACGCCCACCACCATGTTGCTTACCAACTGGCGCACCGTGCCGCTGAGGGCATCGGCTTCGCGCGACTCGTCGGCGGGCGTGACGTTGAGTTTGCCGTTTTCGGCGGCGACCTTGACACGCGGATTGGCGGCGATCTTCAACTCGCCGCCCTTACCCTTGACGGTAATCCGCTCTTCGTTGATCTGCACATCGACGCCCTGGGGCACGGCGATGGCTGCTTTGGCGATCCGTGACATAGTGTGATATTCCTTCCGTCAAGCCACGTAGCACAACACTTCGCCGCCGACGCCGCTGGCGCGCGCTTTGCGGTCGGTCATCACGCCCTTGGGCGTGGTGACGATGGCTACGCCCAGGCCGTTCATGACTTGGGGCAGGGTGTCGCGCCTTTTATAGACGCGCAGTCCGGGGCGCGAAACGCGCTCGATGCGCTCAATCACGGGCCGGCCCGCGTAGTATTTCAGCGCGATTTCCAGCTCCGGCACGCCGCCTTCGGCCTTGACCGCGTAACCGTCGATATAGCCCTCGTCCTTCAACACCTGGACGATGGCCACCTTGACCTTGGACGACGGCACCGACACCGTTTGCTTGGCCACCATCTGCGCGTTGCGGATGCGGGTCAGCAGATCGGCAATGGGATCACTCATGCTCATGACGTTTTGCTCCTTGCCGATTACCAGCTCGCCTTGATGACGCCGGGGATGTTGCCCTCGAACGCCAGCTCGCGGACCTTGGCGCGGCCCAGGCCGAATTGACGGAAAGTGCCGCGCGGGCGCCCGGTCAGCTCGCAGCGGTTGCGCTGACGGGTCGGGTTGGCGTTGCGCGGCAGCTTTTGCAGCGCCAGGCGCGCCGCCGCGCGCTCGTCATCGCTTTTCTTGGCGTCGCCCGCGATGGCCTTGAATTCGCCGTACTTTTTGGCGTACTGGGCGAACAGCTTGGCGCGCTTGAGTTCGCGTTCGATCAAAGCAGTTTTTGCCACAAGGTCACCTTTTAGTTCTTGAACGGAAAACGGAAAGCCGCCAGGAGCGCCTTGCACTCCTCGTCGGTCTTGGCCGTGGTCGTGATGGAAACATTCAGGCCGCGCAGCGCATCGACCTTGTCGTATTCGATTTCGGGGAAGATGATCTGCTCCTTGACGCCGATGTTGTAGTTGCCCCGGCCATCGAACGCCCGCGCCGATACGCCGCGAAAATCGCGCATGCGCGGCAGCGCGATGGTGATCAGACGATCGAGGAATTCATACATGCGCACGCCGCGCAGCGTCACCATGCAGCCGATGGCCTGCCCCTCGCGGATCTTGAAACCGGCGATGGCTTTGCGCGCATGGGTCACCACCGGCTTTTGACCGGCGATCTTGGTCAGATCGGACACCGCGCCGTCCATTACCTTCTTGTCGGCCACCGCCTCGCCCACGCCCATGTTGAGCGTGATCTTGGTCAGGCGCGGCGCCTGCATGGGCGACTTGTAGCCGAACTTCTGGACCAGCTCAGGCGCTACTTTTTCGCGGTACTGCTGTTGCAATCGTGCTGTCGTCATGTTCTAAATTCCTCACGCCGCCTTGACCGCGTCGCCGCTGGACTTATAGACGCGCAGACGCCGGACGGTGCCGTCGGCTTCGTTGACGGTCTTGATGCCCACGCGGTCGGCTTTGCCGGCGGCCTTGTTGAAGATCGCCACGTTGGATTGATGAATCGGCAGCGCCTGCTCCACGATGCCGCCGGTCGTGCCCTTCATGGGATTGGGCTTGACGTGCTTCTTGGCGAGGTTGATGCCCTCGACCAACAGATACTCGGCATCCACGCGCTGCGTGACCGCGCCGCGTTTGCCCTTGTCCTTGCCGGTAATGACGATCACCTCGTCACCCTTGCGAATCTTGTTCATGACGTTGGCCCCTTACAGCACTTCCGGCGCCAGCGACACGATCTTCATGAAACGCTCGGTGCGCAACTCGCGCGTGACCGGGCCGAAGATGCGGGTGCCGATTGGCTCCAGCTTGTTGTTGAGCAGCACGGCGGCATTGCCGTCGAAGCGGATGAGCGAGCCGTCGCCGCGGCGTATGCCCTTGGCGGTGCGCACCACCACCGCGCTATAGACCTCGCCCTTTTTGACGCGGCCACGCGGCGCGGCTTCCTTCACGCTCACCTTGATGATGTCGCCGACACTGGCGTACCGGCGCTTGGAACCGCCCAGCACCTTGATGCACAGGACGGATTTGGCGCCAGTGTTGTCGGCCACCTCGAGTCGAGATTCAGTCTGGATCATGTTCGATGTTTCCCAACTTGCCCCTGGCGGCACGCCGTGGTTACTTCGGCGGCGTTGCAGCCAGGTCAGTCTTGGGCCCGTCGCCACCGGCAAAACCATTCACCGCTGACGCCTTGGGGCAGAAAAATTCTCGCCCGCAGCCAAGCCAAGGGCGAAAACATCGGATTATGCCAAACCCGCGAGGGCTTGTCAAGCGCCGCGTAAAAAATCGTGTCCGGCCGCCATCAACCGCCGTCAATCAGCCACGATGACTGGCACGCGAGGAGCCAGTGCGCACAGCAGTTCGTAGCCCAGCGTACCGGCGGCGCGGGCTACTTCGTCGATGGGCAATATCGCCCCGCCGTGTTCCGGCGCGGCGCGGCCCCAGAGCGTCACGGCGCTGCCCGCGCCCGCGCGCGGCAGGCCGGTCAAATCCACAGCCAGCATATCCATGCTGACCCGCCCCAGCGTGCGGGTGCGCGCGCCATCGACCAATACCGGCGTGCCGGTGGGCGCGACACGCGGATAGCCATCGGCGTAGCCGCACGCCGCAATGCCAACGCGCACCGGCGCGTCGGCGGTAAACAGCGCGCCGTAGCCGGTGCTTTGGCCTGGCTCCAGATGCTGCACGGCCAGGATGCGGCTGGTCAGCGTCATGGCCGGTTGCAAGTCCCAGTGCGCGGCGTCGTGTTCGGGGTAGTCGGGCGCACTGCCATACAGCGCGATGCCGGGCCGCCCCCAGTCGCCGCGCACCTGTGCGCCTATATCCAGTGCATCGCCATACCGCAGCAGCGCCGCGCTGTTGGCCACGCTGCGCTCGCCCGGCAGCCCTTCGGTCGCGGTATTGAAGACCGCCAGTTGCGCCGCAATGCCCGTCGCGCCATTGGCGCTGTTGACATCAGCATTGGCGAAATGGGTCATGTGCCCGACTTCCGCCACCTGCGGCAGCGCCGCCAGCCGCGCATAAGCGGCGCGGTAACGCGCGGGCGCAAAGCCCAGCCGGTTCATGCCGGAATTGAGCTTGAGCCACACCCGCTGCGGCGCGTGCGTTTTGTGCGCGGCCAGCGCGTCGATTTGCGCGTCGCAGTGCACCGTATGCCAAAGTTCCAGGCGCGAGCAAACTTCCAGATCGCGCGGCTCGAACACGCCTTCCAACAGCAGAATCGGCCCGCGCCAGCCCAAGGCGCGCACGCGCTCGGCCTCGACCAGGTCCAGCAGCGCAAAGCCATCCGCGCCGCGCAACCCGGCATAGACGCGCTCGATGCCGTGCCCGTAAGCATTGGCCTTGACCACTGCCCAAACCCGCGCCGCCCCCGCCGCGCCGCGCAAACGCCGCACGTTGTGCCGCAGCGCGGCAGTATGGATAGTGGCCTGAATCGGACGCGGCATGGCTGGGCTAAACCATCATTATCCGGCGCGGCCCGCTTGACGCCAACACAGTTTTATCTACTCATACCCAACCCATCCTCATCCTTGCCCTCCTATTGGAGAGCAGGGTTTCAGGCTACATCAAGCCTTCTGCGGTTTCGTGAAAAAATTTTCATGTCACTTTTCGCGAGCTGCTTTTGTTGTTAGATAGTGGCTACGTTTTAACTCACTGCAACAATCGGCGGCACCACCCAAAGTGCGGCAAAACGCACCCGGTTTTAGTAGGGAGCGGTGATTTGCGGTTTGGCCTCAGCCGCCCGC
>JAIRVJ010000114.1 GCA_031253955.1 Burkholderiaceae bacterium
TGGCTGGCGGCGGGGCTGGATGCGGATCACGTCACGTTCTACCGCCAGTCGGACATTCCCGAAATCCCCGAACTCACCTGGCTGCTCACCTGCGTGACCGGCAAGGGCTTGCTCAACCGCGCGCACGCCTACAAGGCCATGCTTGACAAAAACGCCGCCGCCGGGCAGGAGCCGGATACCGACGTGACGGCGGGCCTGTTCATGTACCCGGTGCTGATGGCCGCCGACATTCTCATGTTCAGGGCGCACCGCGTGCCCGTGGGGCGCGACCAGATTCAGCACATCGAAATGGCGCGCGACATCGCCGCCAGCTTCAACCATCTCTACGGCGAACATCTGACGCTGCCCGAGGCGGCCATTGACGAACACGTGGCCACCCTGCCGGGGCTGGATGGCCGCAAGATGAGCAAGAGCTACGGCAACACCATTGCCCTGTTCGGCGCGCGCGAGCAGTTGCGCAAGCAGATCATGGGCATCGTCACTGACTCGCGCGCGCCCGGGCAAGCCAAGGACGCCGAAAGCGCCGCTATCTTTCAGCTATACCGCGCCTTTGCCGTACCCGAAGAAACCGCGCAATTCAGGCGCGACCTGGAGCAGGGCCTTGCCTGGGGCGAAGCCAAGGAACGGCTGTTCAAGCGCATCGACCGCGAAATCAGCCCGATGCGCGCCCGCTACGAGCATTTGATGACCCATCCGCAGGAAGTGGAAGCCGCCTTCACAGCCGGCGCGCGAAAAGCGCGCGCCTTGGCCGCGCCGCTCATGCGCACGCTGCGCCACGCCGTGGGGTTGCGGCCCTTGACCGAACTGGCAGGCGCGCAAAAAGCGCAAACGGCGGCAGGCCAAGCTTTGCCCGCCTTCAAGCAATACCGCGAAGCCGACGGGCGCTTTTACTTCAAACTGGCCGACGCCCAAGGCCGCCCCCTGCTGCAAAGCCGGGGCTTCGCTTCCCCGCGCGAAGCGGGCCAAGCCGTCAAGCGCCTGCAAGCCGAAGGCGCGGCGGCGCTGCCCGCCTTGGCCGAGCATCTGGATGCCGATGCCGGGCAACCTTTTGATGTGGCTGGCGCGGCGCTTGACAGGCTTAGGCGGGCGTTGGAAACGGCGCAAAATTGATCGGCTTGGGCGAGTCCGGTCAATTGCGGCCCTGCCCGTCAAGATAAGGAACCCCATGAACACCCTGATCATCTTCAACCGCGCGCCTTATGACGCGACCGACGTGACCTGGAACGGACTGCGTCTGGCCGGAAAATTGCTCGATGCCGGCAGCCAGGTGCGCATCTTCCTGATGAACGACGCGGTGGATCTGGCGCGCGATGCCTGCCGCCCGCCCGAAGGCTACGACCAGGATCTGACGCAGATGCTCAAAGCCCTGATCGCCCGCGGCGTGCCCGTCAAGGTGTGCGGAACCTGCATGGCGCGCTGCGGCATCTACAAGAACCATCCGTATTTCGAGGGCGCTGAAAAATCAACCATGCCGGCGCTTGCCGAGTGGGTGATCGGCAGCGACAGGGTCATTTCGTTTTGAGCCAGCCCGTCCATGAAACGGCTCATTGCCTTTTTGCTGTGTGTGTTCCTGCTGGCCGCTTGCGGGCGTTCCGACCCGCAAGCGGCGCTGGAGGCTGCCGTCAAGAACCTTCAGGTCTCTCTGGAAAAAAAGGATACCGACGCCGTGCTGGCGCTGCTCCATCCCGATTTTTCCGCGCAACAGCCGCAAGACGGGCGCGAGTGGGCCAGGCAAACGATGACGCTGCTGTTCTTGCGGCACAAGAACATCGGCGTCATCGCGCTATCGCAAGACAGCCGGATTGACCCCAAGGTGCCCAGCCTGGCCTTCACCGACGCCAGCGTCGCCCTGACCGGCGCCGAAGGCCTGATCCCCGACAGCGCCCG
Organism: Burkholderiaceae bacterium; assembly: GCA_031253955.1. Classification (GTDB taxonomy): domain Bacteria; phylum Pseudomonadota; class Gammaproteobacteria; order Burkholderiales; family Burkholderiaceae_C; genus Ottowia. Next base: position 1,888 of record JAIRVJ010000114.1, read on the forward strand.
GCAATACCGGGTCAAACTCCAATGGCGGCTGGTGGGCAAGCAGTGGAAGCTGATTCAGTTGCAGTGGGAGTGAGCGGTGGTTGCGTTCCTTCCCCCGCGTTGCGGGGGAAGGTTAAGGTGGGGGCAGCGCAACGTTTGCACATACGCAAGATTCTTCATTGAGCGCCGCTGGCTTCATCCCAACCTTCCTGCGCACGCGGGGGAAGGGACAAAAGCAAGGTTGCGTCAACGATACATCGGCAATCAGGGCAAAAGAACCAAAAAACCATACATAACAAAGGTAAACAGCTATCAATTTTGATGTTCAGGGCTTTTGCCCATCCTGCAAAGCAGTGGGCAGGCGCAACCAGTCGGTGCAGCGGCTTTCGGTGCACACCTCGCTGCCCACCAGCTGCAACTGGGGCAGGCCGCAAAATGAATCGCATTCGTCTTTCTTGACACGGCCCAGCACGCGCACGGCGAGCAGGCGCGGGCCGGGTTTCCATGGACCGATTTCATCGCCGTCCAGCACCGCAAGGGAGCCGCGCCACTCTCCCGGGCGCGAGTCCAGAACGGCGCGGGTGGGGCTGGCCATGACGCTGACTTCCGCCGCCGTGACGACCACGCGACCGCTGTAGCGGAAGGGGTTTTCGGCGATGTCGTCGAGCGACGCCCAACCCTTGGCCTGATGCGTTTTGAAGAACGTGCGCAGGCGCTGCACGTTGGCCTGGCGGTCGTCACTGTCCTTGGCTTGCTGCAGTTGCTGGCGGTGCTGCGATGCGGCCTCGTTGCTGTAACTCTCCATTGCGCCGCCCGCGGCCAGTGGTATGAAAGCGCCAGCTAGCACCGGGCCGGGGTTGCCCCACGGGTCGCTTTGCAGATCAGGCGTGGCGACGGCGCGCACCTGCACGTGGGAGCGATCATGGCCGGGCAGATCGGTTTTACTGAACGCGGCGCCGCAGTGCGCCTTGAGCTTGTCGGCGGCGGCGGCCAGCAGGGTTTGCGCCACGGCGTCGCCCGCCAGCGCGGCGGCGGGCGCGTTGACGACCCAGAGCGTGCGGGGGTTGCAGGGATCGGGGTAGTGGGTCAGATCAGCGGCGGCCTCAACTTGCAGCCGTGCGGCAGGAACGCCGTTTTGCGCGGGCAGCGCACCCAAGTTGAAGATCACGATGTCGCTGCTGCCGCGCGAGCCGCTCCATTCACGCGCCGAAACGATGCCCGTCGGCGGCGGCAGATAAACGCCTGCGCTGAAGTTGCCCTCCCACGCCACATGGTTCTGCGGCGAGTCGCGCAAAGTCCACACGGCCTTGCCTTTGCCTTCGGCCAGACCGGACTTGCAAGCGCCCTGGTATTGAAAGGTGTAGTCACTGCTGGCAAGGTAGCGCGGCGCGATCACTACGCACCCGTTGCCCGGGTCTTTGTGCTGGGCCGCGCTGGCGGCGCCCGCCAGCAGCGCGAGACCCAGGGCGGCTAGGGAGTGGATGAAGCGGGGGATGGAGGTCATGAGGCAAGTACCAAGCCTAAACGCTGATGTCTTCTATGTAGATATGCTTTTCCGGCTCCCAGCCCATTACAACCAGCTCAAGCAGAACATACTTGTTGTTGTCGGTTGGAATGTCTTGCTCAACGAGCGCGAAAAGACCCGGCTGTTCGTTGGGTTGAAAATAGCTGACCCTTGGTTCTGGAAGCGAGGCGGCATTAAGGCAAGAAGCTTGCAGATCGGAGAGACAACGCAAGAGATCGGTTTGAAGTGCAGACGCTGGATCGCGCTCGAATTTGAGAAGATACCCAAAGTTCTTTGCCAAGGCGGAAAAGTCGCCGTCGCAAAGTAACCGAGCCGCCTGCACCCCGAGGGCGGCAAGAGCGTCAACCATGGTGTCTTGATCCCCCAGAAGCATACCGTTTCACGAACCGCACTGCGCCCGGTGGCGCAAGGCGTGTTCCATCAGCACGAGGGCCAGCAGCGCCTCGACGATGGGGGCGGCGCGCAGGCCGACGCAGGGGTCGTGGCGGCCCTTGGTGACGACTTCGACGGGGTGGCCGTGCACATCAACGCTTGGGCGCGGGATGAGGATGGAACTGGTGGGTTTGAAGGCGACGCTGACTTCGATGTCTTGCCCGTTGCTGATGCCGCCCTGCACGCCGCCGTCGTGGTTGCTGGTAAACGCCACGTTGCCCGCGCCGCCGCCGGGCCTGTCATTCCCGCACAGGCGGGAACCCAAGGCGGCGTGCGCCCCCTCGGAGGGCAGCGCCGGTCCCCATCCCAACCTTTCCCCAGAGGGGGAAGGTGAAATCTCACCCTCTCCCGCTTGCGGGAGAGGGCCGGGGAGAGGGTGCGCGGCAGGGGAGCGCGGGGGCACACCATCCGGTACAGGCCGCATCGCGTCGCCGTGCCGGCTGCCCAGATGTCCGGCGCTGGTAAAGCCGTCGCCGATTTCCACGCCTTTGACGGCGTTCAGGCCCATCAGGGCGTGGGCGATGTCGGCGTCGAGCCGGTCATACAGCGGCTCGCCCAGGCCGGCGGGCACCTGCTGGGCCACAGCGTGCAGCCGCGCGCCGCACGAATCGCCCGCCTTGCGCAGCGCGGCCATGTAGTTTTCGATGGCCGATACATTGGCTATCGGCGCGAAGAAGGGGTTGCGCTCCACGTGCTCCCAGCCCTCGAAGTCGAGCTTGACTTCGCCGATCTGCATGACGCACGCCCGAAACACCGTGCCAAACTGCTGGCGCAGCCATTTCTTGGCGACGGCGCCGGCGGCCACGGTGGGCGCGGTCAGGCGGGCCGACGCGCGCCCGCCGCCGCGCGGATCGCGCAGGCCGTATTTGCGCCAGTAGGCGTAATCAGCATGGCCGGGGCGAAAGCTCTGCGCGATGTCGCCATAGTCTTTGCTGCGCGGGTCGGTGTTGCGGATGAGCAGTGCAATCGGCGTGCCGGTGGTGCGGCCTTCATACACGCCGGAGAGGATTTCCACCCGGTCGGCCTCGTCGCGCTGGGTGACGAAAGGGTTGGTTCCGGGGCGGCGGCGGTCCAGATCGGGCTGGATGTCTTGTTCGGCCAGCGCCATGCCCGGCGGGCAGCCGTCGATGACGCAGCCGATGGCCGGCCCGTGCGATTCGCCGAAATTGGTGACGGCAAACAGGGTGCCGAGGGTGCTGCCGCTCATTTCATGGGTTCTCCGCGTAATCTTTTCCCTCGCCCCTTTGGGGGAGAGGGTAGGGAGAGGGGGTGCGCAGCGCAAGGTCAATGTTGCGTCCCCCGGCCTCCGTCCGGCCCTCTCCCCTGCCCCTCTCCCGCAAGCGGGCGAGGGGTGTGCGTGGCGCCTGGGGGTGTCTCATTTCTCTTCCGGCCAGTCGCGGATGTAGGCTTTGAGCATCCGGTTCTCGAAATTCTGGCTGTCCACCACGGCCTTGGCCACGTCGTAGAAGCTGATGACGCCCATCAGATCGTCGCCATCCATTACCGGCGAATAGCGCGCGTGGCGATCCAGCATCATGCGGCGCACTTTGTCCATGTCGGTTTCGGGCGTGCACACGAGCGGGCGCGGATCCATGGCGCCGCGCACCGTGATGGCGTTCAGGCTTCCGCCCGCCTGCGCCGCCGCGCGGATGATCTCGCGGAACGTGAGAATGCCCGCCAGACGGCCACGCGACATGACCACCAGCGAGCCGATGTCCTGCCCGGCCATGACGTGCGCGGCCTGCATTAGGCCGGCTTCGGGGGCGATGGTGTAAAGGGCGTTGCCTTTGAGGCGCAGGATGTCGCTGACTTGCATGTTCATGTTGGGCTTTCGCGGGGGAATATAGCCCACATTCCGATGCGGGTAATTTGCTATTGATTTAAGAGCTACTTACCAAGTATGTGTATGGGATATAGCCGTTTTTCATTCATAAAATATCACACGCCACACCTCATTTTCCAAGGGGCGTGTGTTGACGGATGGGCGCGCAGGGTTTCAAGGGTGAGGCTGGACATGGGAAGCCTTGGTGCGCTATTCGGGCACCAGCGCCGACAGGCCGCGCCCGGCCAGCAGCCGGACGGCGCGCTTGTCGAACGATACAAAAATGGAATGAGGCGGCGCCATCAACATGCCGGCATAGGCATTCACGCCATCGGCAAAATCGCCGCCCGCATCCATCATCTCCAGCCCGGCCAGAACTTCGGCGTCGTTGCAAATAACCTTTTCGGTTTGGGAAAACTCCCGTATCGCCTTGGCAATATAGCTGCCCTGCGCTGAATATCTGCTGCTCAAAACCCAGACGAATTCGCAAAAGACATGGGTTGGAATGGTGACGGAACTCGCTTCGCTGAAAATTTTCCTGGCCTTTTTGCTTTGATCGTCATCCACGATGAGCCGGACAAGAACATTCGTGTCGATAACGATGTTCATCATAGACCTTGCATCCCGGCCGTGGCATACCCCTTCGCAATCGCCGCGTCAATTTCTTCCGTGCTGCATGTCCGGTTCCCAGGATTCAAGGATGGAGCGAGCGTGCGCAATCTGGAGAAAAGCTCGTCACTGCTGATTTTGTTTTTCTTTGCCTGGATTTCTATTTTTCCGTCCGGCAGTTTCTTGATGGAGACTTTTTCACCGGCCTGAACTCCCAGATGTTGCATCAGGGACTTGTTGAACGTGAATTGACCGCGTGCGGTCAGCATGAGTTCCATAATGGCTCCTTTTCTGGAGATTAATTACAATTATACAGCACGATGGATCGGTATCAAGCCTCTGGCAATACATCCTCCAGGCGCAACTCCGCTAGCGGCCCTGCCGTCCATACGCCTTGCAGCGCAGCATCCTGCGGTAGCAGCAGGGCGTGCAGCAAGGGAGCCAGCGGCGTGGCGGCGGGGTTGGCCAAGAGCACGTGGCGCGGCGGCTGGTTTTCGGTGCGGGTGGCCAGTTGGCCCACCCAGTCGAGCGTTTGCAGCGTTTCTAGCGCGCAGGTCAGGCGCAGCGCGTCGGTGCGCAACGCGGCGGCCAGTTGCGCCTGGGTCATGCCGTGCGGGCCGTCCGCAGGGGCGCGGGCCAGATGCTGCACGATTTCCAGCGCCAGTTGAAAGTCCCAGCCGGGCGTGCCGCCGTGCCGCAGGCGGTCGCGGCCCATGCCGTGCAGCAGGCTGGGCAGGTAGGCGGCGATGACCGCGCCCAGCAGCACCGCCAGCCACGACAGGTAAATCCACAGCAGCAGAATCGGCAGTGTGGCGAACGCGCCGTAGATGACCGAATAGGTCGGGATGCGGCCCAGATACCAGCCCAGGCCCAGCCGCGTCAGTGTCAGGCCCAGGCCCGCCAGCAGGCCGCCCGCGCCCGCCTCGCGCCAGCGCACGGGGGTATTGGGCACGTAGCGGTACAGCAGTGTGAGCGCGCCGGCCAGCAGCGCGAATTGCAGCAGCGCCAGCGCCGCGCTGACGCCGCCCGGAATGCCGGCCAGCCCCGGCGCCCAGCCGCGTGAATGCGTGACGATGTAGGACGTGATGGCGATGCTCGCCGCCATGACCAGCGGCCCCAGCGTGAGCACCGCCCAATAGACCAGCACGCGCTGACCGATAGGGCGCTGGCGGCGCACGCGCCAGATGTCGTTCAAGGTGCGGTCGATGGTCAGCACCAGCGAGACGGCGGTAAAGACAAACACCGCAAAGCCCGTGACGCCCAGCGCGCCGGCGTTGCTGGAAAACTGCGTCAGATAGCCGATCACGCTGCTGGCGATGCCTTCGGGGATCAGGCTGCCGGCCAGCCACTTTTCCAACTCGCTCTGCAAGCGGCCAAACAGCGGAAAGGCGGTGAACACCGATAGCACCACCGTAAAAAGCGGCACCAGCGCCAGCGTGGCGGTGAAGGTGAGCGAGCCGGCGGACACGCCCAGGCGGTCTTGCCGGAAGCGCGTCCACAGCATCGCCAGCGTGGGAAAAAGCCGCAGTTGCTGCAAATCCTGCGCCGTCTCATGAAGCCATTGCCGGAGCGCCTGAAGGTTCATGGCCGCTATGATGCCAAAAGAGGGTTGGGTGTTTTGCGTTTGGCGCATCCGCCCCCTCTCCTGCTTGCGGGAGAGGGTTGGGGAGAGGGCCAGCGGCGGTGGGCGAAGAACTTTGGCTTTGCGCTATGCACCCCCTCTCCCCAACCCTCTTCCCCAAGGGGGCGAGGGGAAAAGTCAGCTTGCCCGCTCAACGCCAAACACTCAACGCTAAACCCATAACGCCCCATGCCCAGCACTTTCCATACCGCGTCCCCCGCCGTGCGCCTGACTCGCAATCTGGCCGCGGCGAGCCTGCTGGCGCTCATCGCGCTGTGCCTGGCGTGGGAGCTGTGGCTGGCGCCGCTGCGCCCCGGCGGGTGGCCGTGGCTTGCGTTCAAGGCGCTGCCCTTGACGCTGCCGCTGGCGGGGCTGCTGAAATTTCGCCTTTACACCTACCGCTGGACTTCGCTGCTGGTCTGGCTCTACGTGCTGGAAGGGCTGACGCGCGCGCCCGGCAACGCCGCGCCCGTGTTTTGGCTGGCGCTGGCGGAGGTGGCCCTGAGCCTGCTGCTGTTTGCCGCTTGCGTGGCGCAGATACGGCTGCGGCTGTCCGTAAAGGGGCGATCATGAGCGCGACCGGCCGTTTTCTCGACACGCTGCGCGCCAGCGTCGGCGCGGCGCATGTGCTCACGCCCGCCGAGGGCGATCTGGCCGCTTACGAGCAGGATCAGCGCCAGCGTTTTCGCGGCAAGGCGCGCGCCGTGGTGCGCCCGGCCAGCACGGACGAAGTGGCCGCCGTGGTGCGCGCCTGCGCCGCCGCGGGCGTGGCGCTGGTGCCGCAAGGCGGCAACACCGGGCTGGCGGTCGGTTCGGTGCCCGACGCGAGCGGGGCGCAGATCGTGCTTTCCACGCAGCGCCTGCGCGCGGTGCGCGCGCTTGACGCGGCCAACGCCACCCTCACGGCGGAAGCCGGCTGTGTCCTCACGCAAGTGCAGCAGGCCGCCGTCGGCGCGGGGCTGCTGTTTCCGCTCAGCCTGGCCGCCGAGGGCAGTTGCACCTTGGGCGGCAACCTGGCCACCAACGCGGGCGGCACGCAAGTGCTGCGCTACGGCAATGCGCGCGAGCTGTGCCTGGGCCTGGAAGTGGTGACGGCGCAAGGCGAAATTTGGAACGGCCTGAGCGGCCTGCGCAAGGACAACACCGGCTACGCGCTGCGCGATCTGTTCATCGGCAGCGAAGGCACGCTGGGCATCATCACCGCCGCGACGATGAAGCTGTTTCCCCAGCCCAAGGCGCGCTTGGTGGCCTGGGCCGCCATCCCTGATCTGGCCGCCGCCGTGCAACTGCTCGCCCGCGCGCAGGCCGCGCTGGATGCGGGACTGACGGGCTTCGAGGTGATGAACCGCCTGTCGCTGGCGCTGGTGGCGCGGCATTACCCGCAACAGCGGCTGCCTTTGCGCGATGCGCCCTGGTGCGTGCTGCTGGAGCTTTCCGACAGCCACCCGGAACGCCACGCCCGCGCCGCGCTGGAGCCGCTGCTGGCGCGCGCCATTGAAGACGGTTGCGTCCGCGATGCGGTGATCGCCGAAAACCTGGCGCAGGCCACGGCGCTGTGGCAGGGGCGCGAGCGCATCTCGCCGGCGCAGGCCATCGAGGGGCTGAACATCAAGCACGATGTGAGCCTGCCCATCTCGCGCATTCCCGCCTTCGTGGACGAAGCCGGCGCGCTGCTGGCGCGCGAAGTGCCGGGCGCGCGGCTGGTCACTTTCGGCCATCTGGGCGACGGCAACCTGCACTACAACGTGCAGGCGCCCGAAGGCCAGGCGGGAGGCGACTTTCTGCTGCGCGAGGAACAGCGCATCAACACCCTGGTGTTCGACGCCGTGGCGCGCCGCGGCGGCTCCATCTCGGCGGAACACGGCATCGGCAGCCTGCGCGCCGCCCAGTTGCCGCGCTACAAACCGCCCGTGGCGCTGGCGATGATGCGCGCCATCAAACACGCCCTCGACCCGCAAGGCATCTTCAATCCGGGGCGGGTGCTGGCGTGAGGGGTTGAGCGTTTGGCGTTGTGCGCGTTCGCGCTGGATGCGGAATAAGAGCTTGCAGCTCTTATTTGGATAACACCCTCATCCCCTCCTCCAGCCCCTTGAGCGTCAGCGGGTACATGCGCTGGCCCATCAGTTGCTGGACGATGGCGATGCTCTGGCGGTAGCCCCATACGCCTTGCGGTTCGGGGTTGATCCAGGCGAATTTGGGGAAGGCGTGCGTCAGGCGCTGCAACCATTCGGCGCCCGGTTCCTCGTTGTTGTATTCCACGCTGCCGCCCGGTTGCACAATTTCGTAGGGACTCATGGTCGCATCGCCTACGAAGATCAGCTTGTAGTCCTTGTTGTACTTGCGGATGATGTCCCAGGTGGGGAACTTCTCGGCAAAGCGCCGCCGGTTGTTCTTCCACATGAAGTCATACACGCAGTTGTGGAAGTAATAGAACTCCAGGTGCTTGAGTTCGGCCTTCACCGCCGAAAACAACTCTTCCACGCGCTGAATGTGCTCGTCCATGGTGCCGCCCACGTCCATCAGCAGCAGCACCTTCACGCTGTTGTGGCGCTCGGGCACCATCTTGATATCGAGCCACCCGGCGTTGGCGGCGGTGGAGCGGATGGTGTCCGGCAAATCCAGTTCCAGCTCGTTGCCCTCGCGCGCGAACCGGCGCAGCCGCCGCAGCGCCACCTTGATGTTGCGCGTGCCAAGCTCCTGGCTGTCGTCGTAATCGCGGTAGGCGCGCTGCTCCCACACCTTGACGGCGCTCTTGCCGCCGCCCTTGCCGCCGATGCGGATGCCCTGCGGGTTGTAGCCGCTGTGCCCAAACGGGCTGGTGCCGCCGGTGCCGATCCACTTGCTGCCGCCTTCGTGGCGCTCCTTTTGTTCTTCCAGACGTTTTTTCAGCGTCTCCATCAACTCGTCCCAGCCCATCGCCTCGATGGCAGCTTTTTCCTCGGCGCTCAATTCGCGCTCCAGCACCTTGCGCAGCCAGTCGGCGGGAATCTCCTTGCGGAAATCGGCCAGCATCTCCACGCCTCTGAAGTAGGCGGCAAAGGCGCGGTCGAACTTGTCGAAGTGCTTCTCGTCCTTGACCAGCGCGGCGCGCGCCAAGTAGTAAAAATCGTCGATGGAGCACGCATCCGGCTGCCGCGGGCCAACCACGTCGGCCTGCATGGCTTCCAGCAAAGTCAGAAACTCCTTGACTGAAACCGGCAGCTTGGCCGCGCGCAGGGTGTAGAAAAAGTCGATCAGCATGGCGAGATGGAGCTTACCGGAGGCTGCCCGCATTCTGCGCCGATGCGCTGCCTCCCGCCGGGTAGGCTACAAATCTGCAAACCAGATCAGACTCAAACCCAATTGTATGCTAGATTAACAGCTACTCTAACAATAGCAACTATGCCTTCTGCTCCGATAGGCGGCGCATCCTACAATTGACAGCTATGTCCGCTCAACCCGACATTTGCATTCGTGGTGCCGGCATTGTGGGCCGGGTGCTGGCGTTGTTGCTGGCGCGCGCCGCCGGCTTGGCGGCGGGCCAGTTCTGACCACTGTTTTTTTCTCATTCACGGATACTTTTGCCATGAAATTCAAAACCTTTGCCTTGGCTGCGCTTGCGCTCGCGCTGCCGCTGCTGGCCGGCGCGCAAGAAGCGGCCATCCGCAAGAATCTGGCCGAGCGGCTGGAGCGGCTGGACAAGATCGACGAGGTGCGCAAAGCCCCGATGCCCGGTCTGTACGAGGTGCGCGTGGGCGCCGACATTTTCTACACCGATGCCCAGGGCGACTATCTGATCCACGGCAGCCTGATCGACACTCGCGCCAAAAAAGATCTGACGCAAGAGCGCGTGGACAAGCTCACCGCCATCAAGTTCGACGATCTGGACCCGAAAAACGCCATAGCCATCGTGCGCGGCAACGGCAAGCGCAGAATGGCGATCTTCGAGGATCCCAACTGCGGCTACTGCAAGCATCTGGAGCAGGACTTGCAGGCGGTGGACAACGTCACCGTGCTGGTGTATCTGCTGCCCGTTCTGGGCGCCGATTCGCTGGCCAAAACGCGCCAGATCTGGTGCGCGCCCGACCGCACCAAAGCGTGGCTCGACTGGATGGTGCACGGCACGGCGCCCGCGGGCAACCCGATTTGCAACACCGAGGCGATCGACGCCAATCTGGCGTTCGCCCGCAAATACCGCATCACCGGCACGCCGGCCATCGTGTTTGCCGACGGCACGCGCGTGCCCGGCGCGATCAAGACCGCGCAGATCGAGCAGATGCTCTCCAAGGCGCCATAGCCGGGATATTTCACCGTAGCCGTGTTTTTGTCAGAACGTGTTTACGATCTCGGCGCGAGGTGTGCGGGATGCTGCATTGGGATGGGCTGCAAGGCGCAGGCCGCCGCCAATGGCCCGTGCCATTGGCAAGGATTGCAACGCCGCAGACTGCCCAAGCCCGCGCCCGCACGCCCGCGCCGAGATCGTAAACACGTTCTCAGCCCGTGAAGAGGAAAAGTCATGCTCAAGGGTCCATCCATTTTGTACCGGGCAAAAACACTCCGTGCCCACCGCATCCCGGCAGCGGGCGCGCTGGGCGTCGCCACGGTGAAATATCCGGGTTAACGCCCGGTTTGCCGCGCATGGCCGAGTCATTGCCGCCGCGCGCTGCCGTGCGCTATCGGGTGCGGCTGGCGCCGCGCCAGCACCGGCTGCTGGTGCGCCTGGTCATCGCCCGCCCGCAGGCTGAGCAAACGCTTTCGCTGCCGGTGTGGATTCCGGGCAGCTATCTGGTGCGCGAATTTGCCGGCCAGTTGCTGCGCATCAGCGCCGGGCAAGGCGGCCAGCCGGTGGCCGTGGCGCAAACCGGCAAAAACTGCTGGCAGGTGCGCGCCGATCCCCGGCGCGCGCTGCGCGTGGACTACGAAGTCCATGCGCACGACCCTTCCGTGCGCGCCGCCTGGCTGGATGCGCAGCGGGGCTTTTTCAACGGCGCCAGCGTCTGTCTGCGCGCGCACGGCCAGCAAGACGCCGCGCACGAGCTGACGATGCACGCCCCCCCAGATTTGCCCGGCTGGTCGCTGGCCACGGCGCTTTTGCCCGTGCGCGCCGGGCGCAACGGCTTTGGCCGCTACCGTGCCTTTGACTACGACGAGTTGGCCGACAACCCCGTGGAAATGGGCGTTTTCTGGAGCGGCCAGTTCCAGGCGCGCGGCGTGCCGCACCGGCTGGTGGTGGCGGGCGCGCCCCCGTCGTTCGACGGCCCGCGCCTGCTGGCCGACACGCGCAAGATTTGCCAGGCTGCCATCGCCTTCTGGCACGGTGCGCGCGGGCGGCCCCCGCACGGGCGCTATCTGTTCTTGCTCAACGCCCTGCACGAGGGCTACGGCGGGCTGGAGCACCGCCACGGCGCGGCGCTGCAATGTGCCCGCAAAGACCTGCCGCGTTTGGGTGAAGCCGGCCCGCCCAGCGAAGGCTACGCCGGGCTGCTGGGCCTTATCAGCCACGAGTATTTCCATCTCTGGAACGTCAAGCGCCTGCGCCCGGCCGAGCTGGCGCGCTACGACTACGAGCGCGAAAACCACACCCGCCTGCTGTGGTTCTTCGAGGGCTTTACCAGCTATTACGACGACCTGCTGCTGCTGCGCGCCGGCCTGATCGACGCCGCCGCCTACTTCAAGCTGCTGGCCACCGCCATCAACCAGGTGCTGCAAGCGCCGGGGCGGCGGGTGCAATCGGTGGCGCAAGCCAGCTTCGAGGCGTGGACCAAGCACTACCGGCCCGACGCCAACACCCCCAACGCCACCATCAGCTACTACACCAAGGGCGCGCTGGTGGCCCTGTGCGTGGATCTGACGCTGCGCCGCCAAGGCCGCGGCACGTTGGACGACGTGATGCGCGCCCTGTGGCGGCGCTGCAATGGCGGCCCGATGACCGAGGCCGATCTGCTGGCCGTGCTGCGCGCGCAAAGCGGGCGCTCCTGGGCGCGCGAAATCGCCGCCTGGGTGCATGGCACCGGCGAGCTGCCGCTCGAAAAGCTGCTGCGCGCCCACGGCGTGCAGGTGCTGCAAGAAGCCGCGCCGCTGGCGCAGCGGCTGGGCCTGCGTGTGGATGAGCGCGCCGGCATCCTCGTCAAAACCGTGCTGTCCGGCAGCGCCGCCGAGGCCGCGGGAATGGCCCCCGGCGACGAGTGGCTGGGCATCGAACTGCCATCCGGCGGCGCTTGGCGGCTGATGAAGCTCGACGACCTGCCCCTGTACGCCGGCCCCGCCCGGCGCCTGACCGCCGTGGTTGCCCGCGAGCGCCGCCTGCTGCGCTTGCTGCTAGCGCTGCCGCCGGGCGAGGCTACCGCCTGGCGGCTGCTGCCGCCCGCTAAAGCCGCGGGCGCCCCCTCGTGGCCCGCCTGCTGAACGTTTTGATTTGGCCGTGGACATTTTTTCGGGCGCGCCGGTCACTTTCTTTCCCCTCTCCCGCGTGCGTGAGAGGGGCAGGGGAGAGGGCCAGCGGCGGGGGTTGGAGTAACCACGCTTGCGCTGCGCACCCCCTTTCCCTAGCCCTCTCCCTCAAAGGGGAGAGGGGAAAAAGCTCGTGGCGCTGCTCGGCGCCACCGCGCTGGCGCTGCTGCTGCATGCGCTGGCGCTGACCTGGCTGCGCTGGCAAATGCAGCCGCCCAGCGTGCTGCGCGAAGTGGCCTCCACCTTCTACACACGCCCACTCGCGCCGCACTCGACAGCACCTCCGGCCACCTCGCAAGCGCCGCCAGTTTTCAAGCCAAAAAGCCGTTTTGCCCAGGCACGGCTTGTGTCTGCCGCTACACAAGCAAGAGCAACGCCGG
>JAIRVJ010000115.1 GCA_031253955.1 Burkholderiaceae bacterium
GAAGCGGGCATTCCCGAAGACGACCCGCGCAACCCCGCCGTGATCGCCGACAACGTGGGCGACAACGTGGGCGACTGCGCCGGCATGGCCGCCGACCTGTTCGAGACCTACGCCGTCACGCTGATCGCCACCATGGTGCTCGGCTCGCTGATGATCAAGGGCGCGTCCGCGCAGGCGGCGCTCTACCCGCTGGCGCTGGGGGGCGTGTCGATCATCGCCTCCATCGTCGGCACCTTCTTCGTCAAGGCCAGCCCCGGCATGAAAAACGTCATGCCCGCGCTCTACAAAGGGCTGGCGATTGCGGGCGCGCTGTCGCTGATCGCGTTTTACTTTGTCACCTCGTGGATCATGCCCGCCGACGCGCTGGAAGGCGGCAACTCGGTGCTGCGCCTGTTCGGCGCGTGCGTCATCGGCCTGCTGCTGACCGCCGCGCTGGTGTGGATCACCGAGTACTACACCGGCACGCAATACGGCCCGGTGCGGCACGTGGCGCAGGCCAGCACCACGGGGCACGCCACCAACATCATCGCGGGCATCGGCGTGAGCATGAAGTCCACCGCCTGGCCGGTGATCTTTGTCTGCATCGCCATCTTCGCCGCCTACACGCTGGCCGGGCTGTACGGCGTGGCGGTGGCGGCCATGTCGATGCTTTCCATGGCAGGCATCGTCGTCGCGCTGGACGCCTACGGCCCCATCACCGACAACGCCGGCGGCATTGCCGAAATGGCCGAATTGCCCAGCAGCGTGCGCGACATCACCGACCCGCTGGACGCCGTGGGCAACACCACCAAGGCCGTGACCAAGGGCTACGCCATCGGCTCGGCGGGCCTGGCCGCGCTGGTGCTGTTTGCCGACTACACGCACAAGCTGGGCAGCGCCGGCCAGCACCTGAGCTTCGATCTGAGCAACCCGAAGGTCATCGTCGGCCTGTTCATCGGCGGCCTCATCCCCTACCTGTTCGGCGCCATGGCGATGGAAGCCGTGGGGCGCGCTGCCGGCAGCGTGGTGGAAGAAGTGCGCCGCCAGTTCCGGGAGATCAAAGGCATCATGGAAGGCGCGGCCAAGCCCGAATACGGCCGCGCGGTGGACATGCTCACCGGCGCGGCCATCAAGGAAATGATGGTTCCCAGCCTGCTGCCCGTAGCCGTGCCCATCGTCGTCGGCCTGGCGCTTGGGCCGCAGGCGCTGGGCGGCCTGCTGATGGGCGCCATCGTCACGGGCCTGTTCGTCGCCATTTCCATGTGCACCGGCGGCGGCGCATGGGACAACGCCAAGAAATACATCGAAGACGGCAACCACGGCGGCAAAGGCAGCGACGCGCACAAAGCCGCCGTCACTGGCGACACCGTGGGCGACCCCTACAAAGACACCGCCGGCCCCGCCGTCAACCCGCTCATCAAGATCATCAACATCGTCGCGCTGCTGATCGTGCCGCTGGTGGTGAAATTTCACGGCGGCTAGGCAAGCGCGTCGCGCCAATCGGCATCGCCGCCATAGACGATGCCACAGCAAAGCCCGCGCACATGCGCGGGCTTTTTTTCGGGTTGCAGCCAACGGCTCCCGGATAATCCCCCGCTCATGGCCGAACGTCTCATTGCCCTGGTCGACCACCGCACTGCGCCGCTGCCCGCGCCGCAAGCGGGCAGCCGTGCGCCGGCGGGCACGCTGCGGGATGCGCGGGGGCGGCCTTTGCGCGATCTGCGCATCAGCGTCACGGATCGCTGCAACTTCCGCTGCAACTACTGCATGCCCAAGGAAGTGTTCGGCAGCGAGTACGCCTGGCTGCCGCACGGGGCGCTGCTCAGTTTCGAGGAAATCACGCGCGTGGCGCGTCTGTTCGTGGCCCACGGCGTGAAAAAGCTGCGCCTGACGGGCGGCGAGCCGCTGCTGCGCAAGGGCATTGAGACTCTGATCGGCCAGCTGGCCGCGCTGCGCACGCCCGGCGGCGGCAAGCCCGAAATCACGCTCACCACCAACGGCTCGCTGCTGGCGCGCATGGCCCAGGCGCTGAAAAACGCCGGACTGGATCGCGTGACGGTGAGCCTGGACGCCTTGCAGGACGACATGTTCCGCCACATGAACGGCGTGGATTTCCCCGTGGCCGAGGTACTGGCCGGCATCGCGGCGGCGCGGCAGGCGGGGCTGACGCCGGTGAAGGTCAACATGGTGGTCCAGCGTGGCGTCAACGACGGGCAAATCGTGCCCATGGCGGAGCACTTTCGCGGCAGCGGCGTGACGCTGCGCTTCATCGAATACATGGACGTGGGCGCCACCAATGGCTGGCGTATGGAGCAGGTGCTGCCTGGTGCCGAAGTCATCGCCCTGCTGCAAACCCGCTTTCCGCTGCTGCCGCTCGATCCCACGGCCCCCGGCGAAACCGCCGAACGCTGGGGCTACGCCGGCGCCGATGGCCGCCACGACCCGGCGCTGGGCGAAGTGGGCGTGATCCAAAGCGTCACGCAAGCCTTTTGCGGCGACTGCAACCGGGCGCGGCTGTCGATGGACGGCAAGCTGTTTTTGTGCCTGTTTGCCGGCCAGGGCTACGACCTGCGCGCCCTGCTGCGTGAAGGCAGGGAGGATGCCGAAATCGAAGCGGCCCTTGCCGCCATCTGGCAAGGCCGCAACGACCGCTACAGCGAACTGCGCGCCAGCCTGCCGCCCGAAGCCGCCCGCGCCATGCGGCGGGTGGAGATGAGCTACATCGGCGGATGAGACAGCGCCGTATCTTGTAGGGCGAAAGATTTTCGTCCCAAGGCATCTCGTTCAAAGCGCGGTTGCTCTTTCAGCGCACGGCAAGGGCGAAAGATTTTTCGCCCCTACAGCCCTCCCCCATTGTGCCCTTGCAGCCACTGCGCCACGGCCTGCGTGCGCGCGTGGGCGATGGCTTGGCCCACGGCCAGTCCTTGCGCGCCTTGCGCTTGCGCGGTTTGGGCGATGCGCGCCGTTTCCACCGACCGCGCCGCCGCCAGCGCGCCCAGCAGGCGCGGCTGCACGGGGTACGCATCGGCCAGCAGCGCATCGCATTGGCACGCGAGCAGCGCCTGTGCAAAGCGTTCGGGCTTGCGGATGGCGTCGCAGCGCGTGAGCAAGGACAGCACGCCGGCGGCATCGAGCGCGCCGCTGTCGTGGATGGCCTGGCGTTCGCGCGCCAGCAGGCCAGCCAGCGCGCGCAGTTCCATCGGCACGCGCCAGCGTTCGCAGATCGCCCCCAGCAGCGCCAGCCCGCGCACCAGGCAGGCAAAGCGCACGGACAGCGGCGCGTGCAGGCGGGCGGCCCTCTCAAGCGGGGCCAGCGCGCGCGGCCAAATGCGCCACGGACCATCAGCCTGCGGCAAGATCACGGCCAGCGCGCCGCAGTCGCGCAGCACTTCCAACATGCGCGCGGGGTGCGCCTGCATCAGCCCGCGCGCCAGCTCTTGCCACACGCGCTCGGGCACCAGATGCGCCGCCTCGCCTTCTTGCACCATGGCGCGCATCAGCGCCAATGTTTCGGGAGCCAAGGCAAAGTCGTGAAAGCGCGCGGCAAAACGCGCCACGCGCAGGATGCGCACCGGGTCTTCGCGGAAAGCTTCGCTCACATGGCGCAGCACCTTGGCCCGCAAATCGCGCAGGCCGCCGAAGGGGTCGATGAGGGCGGCCTCTTTTCCCGCATCATTCAGGCCGTCAAGCAAGGTCCAGTCTTGGGGAGCCGCTATTGCATTAATAGTCAGGTCGCGCCGCGCCAGATCCTGCTCCAGCGTGACTTCGGGGCTGGCCTGCACCACGAAGCCCCGGTAGCCGCGCCCGCTCTTGCGCTCGGTGCGCGCCAGTGCGTATTCCTCGTGCGTATCCGGGTGCAGGAACACCGGAAAATCCCGGCCCACCGGTGCGAAGCCGCGCGCGGCCATCTGCTCCGGCGTGGCGCCCACCACCACCCAGTCGCGGTCCTGCACCGGCAGGCCCAGCAGCCTGTCGCGCACCGCGCCGCCGACTTGGTAGATTTGCATGGCCCGCAGTGTAGAGGTTGAGCGTTGAGCCTGACCGTCAATTTTTCACGCTCAACGCCGCACGGGGGCATCTGCACTCCTTCCCCCGCGTGCGGGAGAGGGAGTTGAAGCGGCCTATGCGCGCAGACAGGAATGACGAGGGGAAATTTCAAGAAATACAAAATTCATAGCTACTTCACGGCATATAATATGATTTTCAGTAAGCGGTCTTTAGGGATTCTCTGAAGAACCATCCATCCAATCAATTCAAGGAACTTGTGGCATCCCAAGTTTCACGACATGAGACAAAGCGCCTTCCCACTGCGTTTGCAGCGCCGCCACGGCAGTGCTGAA